>JAGHEC010000410.1 GCA_021159525.1 Deltaproteobacteria bacterium
ATTGCCAGGGCCACGAAGGACCACTACACGCTTCAGCATTTCAGCAGGCAGCGGTTTTTCAAGGCCCAACACGGGGCCCCCGGAAAGGGTAGACAGCAATCGGGTAAAAGCGGCAGGCCCTGCATCATAGAAGTACCTCCAGGAACCGCAATTCAAGACGAGGCCACCGGCGAGATCCTTGCCGACCTCACTCAGGACCAACAGGAAGTTACCCTCCTTTACGGCGGAAAAGGCGGAAAAGGGAACCAGCACTTTGCCACCTCCACCCGCCAGACCCCCCGCATGGCCCAGCCCGGGTTGCCGGGTCAGGAAAAGCGCTTCAGACTCACCCTTAAGCTCCTGGCTGACATCGGATTGATCGGTCTCCCTAATGCCGGCAAATCGACCCTCCTTTCCCGTCTTACCATGGCCCGCCCCAGGGTGGACAGTTACCCGTTCACCACATTATATCCCAATTTGGGCGTTATCCATTTTGATGACGGCAGGAGCCTGGTGATGGCAGATATCCCCGGGCTCATTGATGGGGCCGGCAAGGGCCGGGGCCTGGGGCATCGCTTTCTGAAGCACATTGAACGGACAGGTCTCCTGATCCACGTCTTGGACATTACCTGGCCGTCGGAAAATCACCTGCTGGAGGATTTCCTGACCCTGCGCCGGGAGATGGCGGCATTTGCCCCTTCGCTCGTGGACAAGCCCTGTTTTGTGGTTGTTAACAAGATGGACCTGCAGGGACCCGGGCATCGGGATCCCACGGCCCTTCAGAAGGCGCTCGCGGAAAAGGGGATGGCATCCATCCTTGTGTCGGCCTTGACCGGGGAGGGGCTTGAGGAGTTAAAACAGATGATTCTTCAGAAGTGGGAAGAGACCATGGCGCTCGCGGCCGATGCATGAAGCAGGGTTTTAGGTGGACAACGGGATGGAAAACTTAGACAGAAAAGGGCTTCTAAAGCGGGTCAAAAGGGTCGTCATCAAGATAGGAAGCGGTGTTCTCACGGCCAACAGCGGTCTGAATGCCGCGGTTATTCAGGGGATCAGCGCGGACGTATGCGATCTCAGGGGGAGAGGGATAGAGGTCATCCTGGTCTCTTCCGGGGCTATTGCATCGGGTCTCAAGAAGATCGGGATGAAAAAGCGGCCCCAGTCCGTTTCCCAACAGCAGGCCATGGCGGCCATCGGTCAGAGCAGCCTCATGCTGGCCTACGAAAACGCCTTCGGTCAGTGCGGGTACAAGGTTGCCCAGATCCTTCTCACCCGTGACGACTTGACACATCGCCGGCGATACCTGAACGCCCGTAACACCATCCTGACCCTTCTGTCGTGGAAGATCATCCCGATCATCAATGAAAACGACACGGTGGTGGTGGATGAGATCAAATTCGGAGACAACGACAATCTGAGCGCAATGGTGACCAACCTGACCGATGCCCAACTCCTAATCAATCTCACCAACATCGACGGTCTATTTGACAAGGATCCGCAGGAACACGCGGATGCCGGACTGATTCGGCTGGTGGAAAGGGTGGACCGTAAGATCTTGCGTTTTGCCAGCTCCATCCCCGGGTTTCTGGGGAGAGGCGGCATGGCCAGCAAGATCAAGGCGGCCCAGAAGGTGGGGCTCCGCGGGGTCCCCGCGATTATCGCCAATGGCCTGAAGCCGGGCATTTTAAAGCTGATATTCCAGGGCGCGGAAGAAGGGACCTTGTTTCTTCCCGGGGGCCGACCCATGTGCAGTCGGAAACACTGGATCGCCTTTACCAAGTCGCCAAAGGGCCAAATAGTTGTTGACAGTGGCGCTGAAAGGGCTATTTTGAATGAGGGAAAGAGCCTTCTCCCGTCGGGGATTCGGGAAGTGAAGGGAAGATTCAGCCTGGGCAATTCGGTGGTATTGGTGAACGAATCGGGAAAAGAATTAGCCGTGGGCATGGTCAATTACCATTCCGGCGACATAAGGGCGATCATGGGGGCAAAAAGCTCGGAGATAGCATCCATATTAGGGTTCAAGCACGATGACGAAGTTATCCACCGGGACAACCTGGTCTTGGCAGCTCAAATAGAGGGGGATGACGCATTATGCGACTTTCGGATATGATAGAGGAGATGGCCCGAAATGCGAGGGAGGCCTCGCGGCAGCTCCGTAAAATGGGAAGGGACCAGAAGGACAATGTTCTGAGGCTGATGGCGGATAAACTCCTGAAGCATCAGGATGAAATCGTTGAAGAGAACCGGAAAGATCTGCCTCTCGCAAGAGAGATGGGCCTTTCCCCGGCCATGATTGATCGGTTGACGCTCAATCCATCGGTCATTGCGGACATGGCAGGCGGGCTCCGGGAGGTGGCTGATCTTCCGGATCCGGTAGGGGAGGTCACGGGGATGTGGAAGCGGCCCAACGGGCTCCAGGTGGGTCGCGTTCGGATCCCCCTGGGGGTCATAGGCTTTATCTATGAGTCGAGGCCCAATGTGACGGTGGATGCGGCCGGTTTATGCCTTAAATCAGGTAATGCAGTGATCCTCAAGGGCGGGTCGGAGGCCATCCAGTCCAATATCATCCTGGGCCGTCTCCTGGGCGAGGCCCTCCGGGAGACCGGGATGCCGGAAAAGGCCATTCAGGTCGTTCCAACAACCAACAGGGAGGCGGTGGGCATTCTGATCGGTCTCGATAACTGGATCGACGTGATCATCCCGAGGGGGGGCGAGGGGCTGATCCGGTTCGTGGCCGAGCATTCCAGGATCCCGGTATTGAAGCATTACAAGGGAGTTTGTCATATCTATGTGGATAATTCGGCGCCCCTTGAAATGGCCGAGGAGATCTGTTTCAACGCCAAGGTCCAGAGGCCGGGGGTCTGCAATGCCATGGAAACCCTCCTGGTGCATGAGGCCGTGGCCCCCCGATTTCTGCCGAATATGGCGAAGCGATTTCAGGATTCGGGCGTGGAGCTGCGCGGATGTCCACGAACCCTGGCCCTGGTCCCCGGGATCCGGGCTGCAGGAGAGGCTGACTGGCCTGCGGAATTTCTGGACCTGATTCTGGCCGTCAAGGTTGTCTCTGATATGGATGAGGCCCTTGATCACATTGAAAAATATGGGTCCAGGCATACCGAGGCCATCATCACAAGTGATTACGACCGGTCTCAACGATTCCTGACAGAGGTGGATTCCTCGGTGGTTTTGGTCAATGCGTCCACCCGATTTAATGACGGGAACCAGTTGGGGCTGGGGGCGGAGATCGGGATCAATACGTCCAAGCTGCATGCCTTCGGGCCAATGGGGCTCGAGGAGTTGACCACCACCAAATTCATTGTCTATGGACAGGGCCAGACGAGAAAATAGGGGCCGTCATGGAGGGCTTTTTTGAGAATCGGCATCCTGGGCGGTACATTTGACCCCGTTCATCTGGGCCATCTCCGTTCTGCAGAGGAAATATGCCAGGAGCTGGACCTGGAAAAGATATATCTGATTCCTTCCGCATCTCCACCCCACAAGACCCATGAGGCCGTAACCCCGTTCAGGGAC
>JAGHEC010000453.1 GCA_021159525.1 Deltaproteobacteria bacterium
TCACTGAAGAGACCGGCCCGGAGGCCCGGAGCAGAAGAAAAATCTTCCTGCCCCGGCACTACGGTCGCTGTTATCCCCCCAATTATTGAGCTGATGCGATTTTCTCATATCAGTGTATCAGGGAGATCTCAAGACCCCGTGAACGGTTACACAGCGGCTTTGTGAAGCCCTGATGCAAAACCGCCCGGCCGAAGCGCGTCAAATCGACGCGTTCAAGTGACAACAGGGTGTTATTTCAGTGTAATGCCGGCAGGTTTATTCGCGTCTGAGCCTGGTGCCTTCACGGGACTCGTTACCCCTTGGCGCTTTGGGCTCAGCGGATGCCAACCACATGTCGAGGCTAAAGTCGTAGCGGTGTTTCTTCCCGTATCTCAGGCGGTGCCATAGATAGCCGGCATAAACCGGCCCGTAGGCCGCCATGAGGGAGGCAAGACGGAGGAAACGAAAGAGGATTATTCGCCTCGAAGAGGGGCGCAGCGAGTATCGGCAGGCAAGTTCCTGACGCGAGATGGGTATCCGCTTCAGAAAGAAGCGAATTTTTCGAAAGAGACTGTTTTCAGTATCGAATGCGTGAATTTTGCCCGGATATTTCATGCCTCTGTAGGCTGGACCATGAATCTCCTTTGCCGTGAGACGCCTTGCGGCCTTCAGCAATACCGGGTCACAATACCCATTGAGGCCCATCGTCGCCAGCATATCAAGAGAAACATCCGCTCCAATAAGCTCCTTAGAGAGGGTAAGCATCAGGCAGAGATATTTCCTGACTTTCCATTGACGTGCCCGCAATCCAAGCACTTTCCAGTCTATGCTCCGGGGACAACGGCGGACGACCGCTGCCAGGTCACAGCATGGTCTCAACCCAAACACCTTAAGGCGATGATAATAGGCATCGTGCAGCGAGATATGGAGGATGAGGTCTTCAGGAGACAGAACCCGGCAGGGAATCCCGTTCAACTTCTCGGTCCATGCCCTTTCCCACAGGCCTTCGACATCGATGCTGAACGGGCTGGTGCTTTTTGCAATGGCCCAGTGCAGTTCCAGATTTTGTATGCGTTCCTGATTGACATACCTCAGGTGCATGTGATGGTTTTTGCACCAGTCAATGCCAGTCCGGCCTCGCGCCTGTTTTCCCTTTCCAAAGCTGTCCAAAACGAGCGGTTCCGTTTCCGCATAGGAATAGCGCATCCTTGCCAGGACATCGCCGGCCTTCGGAAGATCTGCCCTGTGGACCAGGATGTCCACGTCTGACATCCATCTCATGCCCACATTCTGATACACAAAGGGCGCGAGATGGGCGCCTTTCAGGAGAAGCACCTGGATATTCGCGGCTGTCAGGGCCTTGATGATTTCGCCCAGTTCCGAAAAACTGATCTCGTTTACCACAAAGGTCTTTACATAGGCCGCTTCCATGGCTTTGAAGATATCGTCAGGAATGTATGATCGACCGGGCTGGCGGGGCTGATCTTTTAGCAGTGGATACAGCATGGGAAGGACTTGCCACCTCAGGGCCGCTCTGAAAACGCCTTCCCATTTTATGGCGGAAGCATCCACCGGCGGGAGCGGGATTCCCCTGTCTTTGCGTCCGAATGCGCGTCGAAGGATTCCGATCAAGAAGGCCTCTTCAGGGAGGAACTCCAGCCCTTGCATTTTTGTCGGCCTTAACCGGTACATCTTCCGTCACCTCGCGCCTTGGCCAAACAGGACCACGCCGATGGTCTTGAGCAGGATTTCTATATCCAGAAGAATGGACATGTTTTTGAGGTAGAAGAGGTCATATTCCAGTTTTTTAAGGGCATCTTCAAGAGAGGCGCCGTACCCGTACTTGACCTGGGCCCACCCGGTAATGCCAGGCCGAACGGAGTGCCGGATACTGTAGAAGGGAATCCTGGCCTCAAGCTCCTTCACGAATTCAGGCCGCTCCGGCCTTGGGCCCACAAGGCTCATCTCTCCGTGGAACACATTGAGGATTTGGGGCAGTTCGTCGATCCTCAAAAGCCTGATGATTCTTCCCACCCTGGTTACGCGTGGGTCATTTTCAACGGCCCAGGCTGCACCGTTGTTTTCGGCGCCTTCTATCATGGAACGAAATTTCAGAACGAGAAAGATTTTGCCGTCTTTTCCCACACGCTTTTGCCTGAAAAAGACCGGGCCGCGGGATTCGCATCGTATGGCAATGGCAGTCAACATCATGATAGGGGCCGAAACAATGATGAGGATACCGGAACTGATCACGTCTATGATCCGTTTTATTTTCCGGACATACTGTTTCGAAAGCAGAGTGAAGCCGTCTGCAAAGAGCAGCCAGTCCCGCCGAAGATGCTCCACGGGGATGGCTCCGGTCAACTCCTCATAAATGGTCGGCATGTCAGAAATGGCCAGCCCCTGCAACCGGGCACTGATGATCCTGTCTACAAGCGCTTCGGACCTGTCATGGGTAATGGCCAGGATAGCCGTGCCAACCTGCTGGCGTGAGGCTATCTTTGTCAGCTCATCGATGGTTCCCAGAACAGGGGTCGAACCCACCATGCTCCCTGTTTTATCAGGATCATCGTCCACAAAGCCCACTGGTTTGTAAGGCGAATCCGGATTGTTGAGCAGCGAAAAGAGTGCCTGGCCCGATCGACCCGCGCCAATGATCAACACTTTTGTCTGCCCGATGGGCGCGGAAATCAGCATGCAGCACAGCCATCGCCATCCTGAAAGAAAGAGGAAAACCAAACACATCTGGATCAGGAAAATGCCCCGACCGAATACCCAGTTGGGAAACAAGTAGAAGATGATGGCCGAAACAGCTCCCGCGCTCGCCACGGCAACGGCCAATCTAAAACACACATCTCTTGTGAGCCTGCTGCGGTCTGTCTTGTACAGATCAAAGATGTAGAGCATGGTGATATAAAGGGCGAGCGTAAATGTGGAGGCGCCGGTATGACGTGAAAAGACCTGGATGGACTGGCCCAACCGGATCCAGGTGGAGAGCTCTGTGGCCGCCAGAATCAGGAGAATGTCGCCAGCAAACAGAAGCGAGCGCCGTTGTTTGATTGTCTCAATCACGCCCATTTGACGTCTCCCGACACCAGGCGCCAAAAGTAAACAGCATTTCAGTTATTCGAGACTTCAATCTCAACATCAAAGAAAAATGATAGGAGGGGCTTATGAAAGACAGAATTGGTTGATGCGAACGTGGTGGGCGATGGGCGACTCGAACGCCCGACCTTTGGTTCCGGAGACCA
>JAGHEC010000004.1 GCA_021159525.1 Deltaproteobacteria bacterium
AGCGGGGGAAGCCGCAGCTCGACGAACTCGAGAATGCTGAAGGGGCAAGCGTCCCCCGCAGATAAGTCACTGAAGAAACCAGCCCGGAGGCGGGGTTTTCGTTCACGCACTAATTATTGAGCTGATACCTCGACCGTCCATCAGGGAGGCGACAACCATGTATGAAGAAATTAACGAAACAATCGATGGGATGATGCAACAACTGGATGGCCTGAGAGGTCATCTTTGACCTGGACAACCGGCAGCAGGAGCTTGAAAAGATCGAAAAGCAGATGGCTACCCCCGGATTCTGGCAGAAGGAGCAGGAAGAGATCTCCCGCATGAGTCAGGAAAGGGCCTGGATGCAAGAGCAGATTGACGCGTGGCAAAGGCTCCGTAGAGAAACGGAAGATGCCAGGATCCTCGCTGAAATGGCCTTTGAAGAACAAGATGAAAAGGCCCTCAGAGAGGTACGCCGCGATGTGGCTCGTCTCCGGAAAGAGATCCAGAGGATGGAACTGACCTCTCTCTTGGGCGATCCGGACGACAAGCGGAACGCTATTGTGGCCATTAACGCTGGGGCCGGGGGGACCGAGGCCCAGGACTGGGTCGAAATGCTGCTCAGGATGTACACCCGATGGGCAGAGGAAAAGGGCATGGAGGTCCAGGTGATAGATTACCTTCCGGGGGATGAGGCAGGCATTAAAAACGTTGCATTCGCCATCGCCGGTCCCTATGCCTATGGCTACCTGAAATCAGAGCACGGCATCCATCGAATGGTGCGAATCTCACCTTTTGATGCCACAGGGAGAAGACACACCACCTTTGCATCGGTTTCGGTCCTCCCGGAAGCGGATACGGACATCACCATCGAGATTGATGAAAACGACCTTCGGATCGACACTTACCGGGCCAGCGGGCCGGGGGGTCAACATGTCAACAAGACCAGCTCCGCGGTGCGGATCACCCACCTTCCCACAGGGATCGTAGTCCAGTGCCAGAACGAGAAATCCCAGCATCGCAACAAGGACATGGCCATGAAGGTCCTGCGGGCCAAGCTCTATGAACTTGAAAAAAACAAGTTGGAACAGAAAAAGCACGAGATACACCAGAACCAGAAGGAAATTGCATGGGGAAGCCAGATCCGATCCTATGTCTTCAACCCCTACCGAATGGTCAAGGATCACCGGACCAATGTGGAAGAGGGAAACGTGGACAAGGTCATGGATGGGGGCATCGACATATTTATCGACGCGTATCTGAGGATGAGATAACAGGTTCACCCGCCCAGGGAGGCCTGCTCGATCGCCTCGATATAGCTTCTGATCCCGTCGCAGATGCCGTTCGCAATCCGCTTCTGATATCTTCTATTGACGAGCCGTTTCCTTTCCCTCGGATTGGTCAGGAAACCAACCTCCACCAGAACCGCAGGCATTTCAGCCCCGATCAGGACATAGAAAGGGGCCTGTTTAACGCCAAGGCTTTTGATGTTTTTATACACGCCCCGGACCCCTCCCACCATCGCGTCCTGGACATGATGGGCCAATCGGCTCGACTCGCTAATCTTGGTATTGAGCATGAGGTCGTTTAAAATGGCCTGGAGATCGCTGATGCTTTTCTCGGATGCAGCGTTTTCCCTCGCCGCCACCAGTACCGCGCTCTGATCCGTGGCCATATTGAGAAAGTAAGTCTCCAGACCATGGATCCCGTGGTCTTTGTGGGCATTGACATGGAGTGAAATGAAAAGGTCTGCCTTCTTCATGTTGGCAATAGCAGTCCGCTGTTCCAGGGAGAGAAAGATGTCTTTATCCCGGGTGAGAAAGACTTCGCATCCCATCCTTTGCCTCAGTTTCCGGGCAAGCAGCCGGGCAATGCTGAGGGTAATGTCTTTTTCATACCATCCCCCGATCCAGCAGCCCGGATCTTTTCCGCCGTGACCCGGGTCAATGACGATTCTTTTGACGCTCAAACCGAGCTGTCTGGCCAACGAAACCGTGCTGTCAGGGGCGCCCTCCTTCCGCATTTCCTCCCTCACAGATCGAGGTCTGGCCAAAGCACCGGGGCGGGTCTCGGTCCCTGTCCGGCTTGTCCCTTGCACATCCACCACGATCCTGAACGGCTCATAGAGGTGGAACACCCTGTATCCGCCTATCTTCTTGATGTCCAAGACCACCCGCACCGTGTCGGGCGTGTGCTGGGCGGCCCTGGCGGCCTGAAGCAGATCGCTTTGTATGGAGATCGTGCTGTCGAGTCGCTTGGAGATGCGCGCATTCCTGAGATCCATATAGATTCGCCGCGGCCTGTCATGATCGGGATCGGCATTCAGCAGGTGATGTTCGTAGGCGACAGGGGCCTTCAGATCGATCACCACGCGTGTGTAATTGGGCGCCGACCAGTGACGGATATTCTTGACAGACACTCGGCCGGCCCCATGGCCCCCCTCACTCCCTGTCCGGCCTCCCCTGGCACTGAGGATTTTGGTCAGCTTATTGAGCATCTGTGCGGCCTTAGGACGCATATCTCCCGACGGGAAATTGACATCGAGCTTGAGAAATTCCACATAGGCCTGCACGGGATCGTTCTTGGATTGATAAAAGATTTCTCCGACCCTGTACTGGGCGTCATCAGCGAGAAAATGGTCCTTGTACCTCTCGATCAGGGTCCTGTACAGGCTGATTGCCTTCTCCACATCATTGTTCCGGCCCGAGTATCGGTAAAGCCCGGCATAAAGCCCGGCGGCCCGGTACAGTGCCCGCGGGGCCTCCGGGCTTTCCGGAAAACATGTAACGACCTTTTGGTATTGTTCGATGCATCTCAGCCAGTGGTGGCGAAATCGTTTCTTTTTCGAGGAGTTTTCAAGCGCCTTTCTGCACCGGTCGGCTGCGGCAAACATGGTTTCGGGATCAGCACCGGCCCGACAAAAAAGCGGCGAGGGCGCGGCGAGAACAGCCGCTAAACACAATAGAATCCCTATGAAACGCATCCTGGTTTTCATGCTGAGACGATTTCCAATCAGCCCTGAGGACGGCCTCACGGCTGCAACTAAACAGGTTTTACCCAAAATGCGATAATGTTATGCCCGCGCGGGGGGTCACTGGCTCCCCTCCAAGACGGGACAAAAACCGGTTACAGCTCGTGGGAACGGCAGCAGGGCGTTGGAATTCGTTCTGGTCCAGCCCCAAGGACAGTCTTTCATAAGACGGTAGTCCTTTGCTGCCTTTCCATAAAGGCTATTACGAGTCATGGGGCGGCCGGCGAGCGTTACGTACGCATTTTGTTGTCCCGTCTTGGAGGGGAGCCAGTGACCCCCATAGCGCGGGCGGGAAAAACCGAATACAGCCGCGCGGCGGGACAAAAA
>JAGHEC010000046.1 GCA_021159525.1 Deltaproteobacteria bacterium
GCGCCATGATGGTGGTCAGTACGCCCGGGGCCATGCAGCCTGCCATGATAACGTACACCCACGGAAAGGGAATGTGGTCCGCCAGGATGAGACCGCCTCCGGAGGCCAGGAGCATCCCCAACCTGTAGCCGTTCACATAAAGGGATGAGCCCAGTCCCAGTTCCTCGTCCGGGAGGTCCTCCCTTCGGTAGGCGTCCACCACGATGTCCTGGGAGGCGCTGAAAAAGGTCACCAGGAAGGCGGCAAAGGCCACCAGCCAGGGATTGGCGCCCGGGTTGGTGAGGCCGATTCCTGCGATGGCCAGGGCCAGGGCCAGTTGGGCCGTGAGGAGCCACCCCCGGCGTCGGCCGAAAAAGGGGAGGGTGTAACGGTCCAGAAAGGGGGCCCACAGGAACTTGACCGTGTAGGGAAGGCCCACCAGGGCCATGAGCCCGATAACGGTCAGATCCACGCCTTCTTCCTGCATCCATGCCTGGAGGACCGTGATGGTCAGAAGGAGGGGAAGCCCGCATGAAAAACCCATGATCAGGGCCGTGAGCATGCGGCCGCTGAACACGGTTTTCAGGAGGGATGGCGTGGGGTCAGGGGGCATCTTCCTTCTTGGATGCCTTTGTCAGAACCTCCATAGTCCCGGCGATCTCTTCAGGGGTCACTGCCTCCCGGAGGGCCTCCATGCGCTGCATGACCTGAGCAAAGCGCACCCCCTCTGCCGCGCTGATCCATTCCAGTTGAAGCCGTTCGGGCCGAATACCCAACCTGGTCATCTTTTTGTGGATCTTGGCAACCCGCTTTTCGGTCCAGCGATTGGCGTCGATGTAGTGGCAGTCGCCGATATGGCAGCCGCTCACCAGGATCACGGGGGCCCCCAGCCTGAATCCCTCCCAGATGAACTTTTCGTCCACCCTGCCCGAGCACATGGTCCGGATAAGCCGCACATTGGGCGGGTACTGGAGCCTGGAGACCCCTGCAAAATCGGCCCCTGCATAGGAGCACCAGTTGCAGGCAAAGGCCAGGACCTTTTCTTTGGCATCTTCTTCCAGGAGGGCATGGACCTGGTTCAGGATCTGACCGTCGGTGAAGTGGTTCATGACAATGGCGTCAAACGGGCACTCGGCCGCACAGGTCCCGCACCCGGCGCAGGCCGCTGTATTCACCACGGCCGGGATCTTGCGCTTGACGTCCACGCTGATGGCGTTGTAGGGACACACCTCTGCACATTTGCCGCACGACTTGCACGCCTCGGCAACTACTGTGGAGGTGATGGGTTCGGTGGCAATCTCGCCGTTGTGCATAAGGCGGATAGCCCGGGCCGCGGCCGCTGATGCCTGGGTCACGCTTTCCTTGATGTCCTTGGGGCCTTCCGCGCATCCGGCATAAAAGACCCCGCGGGTGGCGGCGTCTACAGGTTGAAGTTTGGGATGTGCCTCCAGAAAAAATCCATCGGATGTGAGCTGGAGCCCCAGCATCTCTTGAAGCCGCTGGGCGCCGGCAGCCGGTTTGATCCCGACCGCCAGGACCAGCATATCCAGGTGGTAGGTTTCAAGCTTGCCGGCGGCCGTGTTCTCCACTGATACAACAAGCCCGCGGTCCGGCCCTTCCGCTGCGGTGCCGGGAAGTCCCCTGATATAATGGACCCCAAGCCGCCGGCTTCGTGTATAGAGTTCTTCAAAGCCCTTTCCAAAAGCCCGGATATCGATGTAAAAGACCTTGATGTCCATGTCCGGGTAATGCTCTTTGAGCATCAGGGTGCTCTTTATAGTGTTCATGCAGCAGATGTTGGAGCAGTAGGCGCCTCCCTTTCTGAGAGAACGGGATCCCACGCACTGAACAAACCCTATGGACTGGGGCCGCTTCCTGTCCGTAGGACGGAGGACCTCTCCTCCGGTCGGGCCCCCGGCATTGATGAGCCGTTCAAATTCAAGGCTGGTGAGCACGTTCTCAAACCGGGTATATCCGTATTCATCCATCTCTCTGGGGTCATAGACCTCCAGCCCTGTAGCCACCACAATGGAGCCCACTCTTTCCACAATCTCCTGGTCGGACATGTGAAAATCAATGCACCCCTTGTCGCAGGCCTCCACGCACTTGGCGCATACCACGGGATTGTGGCCCAGGCACTCCTGGATATTGATGACATAGGCCGAGGGCACGGCCTGGGGAAAGGGGGAGAAGATGGCCCGGCGGGAGGAAAGGCCCAGATTGAATTCATCCGGACGAACCACCGGGCAGACCTTGGCGCATTCCCCGCACGCGGTGCACTCCTTTTCATTCACGTAGCGGGCTTTTTTCAGGATCCTGACGTCAAAGTTGCCCACATAGCCCTTGACGTCCACCACTTCGCTGAGGGTGTAGAGGGTGATCCGCGGATGTCGACCGACATCCGTCATCTTCGGGCCCAGTATTCAGATGGAACAGTCCATGGTGGGGAAGGTCTTGTCCAGCTGGGCCATGACCCCGCCGATGCTGGGCTGTTTTTCCACCAAGACCACCTCGTAGCCGTTGTCCGCCAGGTCGAGGGCCGCCTGGATCCCTGCCACACCGCCGCCGATGACCAGAGTCCGCGGGGTGAGGGGGAGGGTTTCTTCCTGAAGCGGTTGAAGGAGCCGGATGCGGGAAACGGCCATCTTGACCAGATCAAAGGCCTTTTGGGTGGCCCCTTCCGGATCCTTCATGTGGACCCAACTGCACTGCTCCCGCAGGTTGGCCATTTCCAGGAGATAGGGGTTCAGCCCGGCCGACTGGAGCATTTGTCTGAAGGTGGGTTCATGGAGTCTGGGGGAACAGGAGGCTACTACCACCCGGTCCAGTCCGTATTCGCGGATGTCGTTCTTCATCTGCTGCTGTCCGGGTTCTGAACAGGCATAGGCGATATCCTTGGACACCGCCACGTCGTTCAGCCGGCGGGCCGCTTCCGCCACTTTGCGACAATCCACGGTTTGCGCGATATTAAGCCCGCAGTGGCACACATAGACCCCGATACGAGGTCCTTCACCCGCGGTCTCTGTTTCTTTCACAGGCGCACGTGCTGGCATTGTTTCCTCCCGAAATTTCTTAGGGGCGGTCTGACGGCCGCACCTAAACAGGTCTCACCTAAGTCCCACAATGTTATGCCCGGGCGGGGGGTCACTGGCTCCCCTCCAGGACGGGACAAAAACCGGTTACAGCTCCTCAGAACGGCAGCAGAGCGCTCGAATTCGTTCTGATCCAGCCCCAAGGACAAACTCTCATAAGACGGTAGTCCTTTGCTGCCTTTCCATAAAGGCTATTACGAGTCAGGGGGCGGTCGCCGAGCGCTGCGTACGCATTTTATTGTCCCGTCTTGGAGGTGAGGCAGTGACCCCCGCGGGCAAACTTCACCATTACGATTTCACCGGGATGCTTGAAAATAGCCGGAGGACACATATCCCCTGGTGTTACTTTGTGCGCTCACAGGGCAAACAAAGAGTCTACTCCCATTCGATGGTCTTGGCCAGGACGCTGGTCAGGTCCATTATCTCTATATTCAGCTCTTCTCCCAGGAACGGGTCTTCCATGGCGCATCGGAGGTGGATCTGACATTTGGGGCAGGCTGTGACCAACAGATCGCTCCCGGTGCCATGGGCCTGCCTGATGCGCCTAACCTGGAGGGCCTTGCTGAAGGCATCACAACCGACCCAAGCGCTGTTTCCGCAGCAGATGGCGCTGGCCCCATGGTCCGGCATCTCGGTAAAGGAGAGAGGCTCCAGCCGACCGATCAGTTTCCTGGGAAGATCGGGCCGGTTTTCAAAACGGCTCATCCGACAGGGATCCTGAAAGGTCAGCCTCCGATCCAGTTTCTTAAAGCTGACCGCACCCTTGTCCACCTCCTTTTCAATCAGATCAAACAGGTGAGTGACCTTAAACCCCAACTCGATTCCCTCGCGGGGATAGTCTGTGGCAAGGGTGTGGTAACACTCGGGACAGGCCGTAATGAGTTGCTCAATTCCTCTGTCGCGGATTGCCTCGACATTTAACCGGGCCAGCTTTAAAAAATTATCGCGGTCTCCTGACCAGAGGAGATCATGGCCGCAGCAGCGCTCATCCATGAGCAGCGCCGGATGGATGTCAAAGAAATTGAGGAGCCGCAGGCCGTCCACCAGGATGTCCCTGGTCCTGACGCCAAGGTGGGTTCTGAAGAAGACGTCGAAATAGGGTGCGCATCCCCCGAAAAAGAGGACCCTGCTGTCCGGATCCGTCTCAATGTCTTTGGGGAGCCAGTCCCAGTGTCTGGGCCGGAGGTTGTTGCATGTCATGGTCCGCATAAGGGATTGAAAGAATCCGCCGTGGGCCACACAGGCGGGGTCGCCTCGGGTTGTCAGATAATGGCGCAGATCGCGGATAAACGCGGCAAAATCCACACCCGACGGACACCGATCGTAGCAGAGGCCACAGGTGAGGCAGGCCCAGATATCCCTCTGAACATCGGGAAAATGGATATGGCCGGCGATTACTTCATTGGCGATCGCTCTTGGGGAGAAGGGCTTTCCCGCCAGGGTCAGGGGACAGGCGGATGAACATTTGCCACAGTCCTGACAGGCATAGACATCATGAGCTGCCAAAATCTCCCGGACCCTGTCCGGAGCTTCGGCCGGAACCTGTCTCTCCGCGGAAGGGGGCACAGGGCCGGAGCCCATGCTGGCTATTTCTCTTGAAAAATCCCGGAGAAAGGAGAGGAGCTGCTCCGGTTCATCCGGCAGAAAGGTGGCCAGGCGCAGGCGTTCCTTTCCCAGGCCCAGGAGCCTCAGGATGCCGCGGGCATCCGCCACATGGTCCTCCGCATTGGATGAACCGGCGCCATACCGGCAGGATCCGGCCCGGCAGCCCACCAAGGCCACGCCGTGAGCCCCCATCTCAAAGCACCTGAGGAGGAGGGCCTTGCTGATCCTGCCGGCGCACGGGATTCGCACCATCTTGATCTCGTCCGGGATTTCGGCCGATCTATCCTGAAGGGCCTGAAAGGCCGCATGGGGCCCCCAGTTGCACATAAAGAGGATGATATTGAAGTCGGTCATAATAGTAGGCGCAAGGCGCAAGATGTAAGGCGTTAGACTCTTTGTATGCAACTTCTCTGCAACGTGCGAAGAAGTTTGCGCGTGGGGGTCTCTGGCCAAGGGCAGAACAGAACCCTTGTGCGACTTGGGCGAAACCTGTTGGGTAGCGGCCGTCAGGCCGCCTCAGGCGCAAGGCGCACGGTCTTAGGTCCTCGAACTGACAAGGACCGCGGCCAGGAGTTCCTCTAAATAACCCTGATTTCTGTAGGGACTGTCGGCGGCATTGGACGGGCAGACCGAGATGCAGTTGCCGCAGCCCTTGCACAGGGCCTCGTCCACCCTGGCAACCCAGCCGCCTACGCTGTTTTCGTGGAGCGTTACGGCCTGATACGGGCATACCCGGGTGCATCGGCCACACCCGCGGCACTGGTCTTCATCCACCACCACGGTAAACCCCTTGCTCTGCCTGGGTCCCCGGGGCATGACGGCCGCGGCCAGGGCCGCAGCGGCAGACCCCGCCCTCCGCTGAGATACGGATATCCCTCCTGGAAAGGCGGTGAACAGCCCTGCAACCGGAGTGCTGCCGGGCAGGGAAAAGGGTATTCCCATAAGCCCGCTCTTCTGGAGCGAGGGGGGGAGGATAAAGCTGGGCAGACCTTCCTGGGGAATATACGGGATCACCTTCTTGGCCCTGTCGCCTAAGATGACCGCGCCCACCTGCATGATCTGGGAAAATCCTTCTGTCTCCACAAAGATCTGAAAATTACCCAAATTGCCGCTTATGCCGCTGACCCTGGAGCCTTTGAAACAATGGATATTCGGGTGGTCCAGCCTGGTAGACAAGGGCCTTTCCCGGGTCCCGAACAGAAAGACCTCCAGACCAGCGGAGGCCAATGTCAGGGCGCTGCTGTTGGCGGCCTCGGACTCTCCGATGACCGCAGTAGCAAAGTTGTATATCCTGACCGGCGCGGGGAGGGGCCGAAGGCTCCTGGCCCTGCTGATGGAACGGTCGATCAGCCCTGTGAATCGCTCCAGGGCCTTATCCGGGTCATGGACCAGGTAGCGGAGCGCCTCTCCCCGCAGATTGCAGGTTTCGGCCATGGCCCGGCTCACGCCGGTGCCGTGAAACAGGGCGTCTTTCAATCGGGCGCGTTGATCTGTACAGGCACTGCAGACAAAATCGAGGGGACAACACACACAAGAGGCCAAGACTATCCGGGTGAGGCCCTTTTCCCTGATAGCCCGCAGAATCCCCGCACTCCCTTCCGGCACACATGCAGATGTCACGATCTCGGCATGGACGATGTCTTCTCTCTGAGCAAGGCCCTCCACATATCGGGTCATTTCATCCAGCCAGCCAAAGGCATCATTGCAACGGCAGACAAATACCCCTATGCGGATATCGGGGGAAAGTTCCGGATCCGGCGGGAGAAACGAGACTCCCCGGCCCCTGGGCCGCTGGGACGTGCCTCCCAAGAGGACCATGGCCCGGGCTGCGGCCGAAAACCCTCGGATCAGCATGGCATTGACATCCGTTCTGGCGGCCTTCGGGCCATAGGCCCTGAGCACGTCTTCTCCCTTGATGTCCGGCGCTGCATCCGGGTCGGAGATGATTACCACGCCGGCGTGCTCCACTGTCTTTTCCGCCTCCTGATGGTGGCGGATAGCGTTTAAAGGCCGGCAGACTTCAGTGCACAGGAGACACTCGGAACAGATCCCGCACTGGAGGCAACGCCCAGCCTCAGACGCCACCTGGGATGCATTCAGCCCCAGGGCCACCTCCATAAAACTATTCGTGCGGATGGAGGCCTGTCTTTCCGGCATGGCAGGTCGGGCGAGGGAGGGGATATCTTGAGGGATCTGCGGATAGTCCCTGTCTGCAGGCCTTGAGCCGGCAGTGAGGGCGGGCTCTTCGCCGCTCAGATCCCTGTGCACCGAAGCAGCGGCCAGCCGGCCGGAGGCCATGGCCTGGACCACGCTCGAAGGGCCGGTGACCCCGTCCCCGGCCGCATAGACGCCGGCCATGGAGGTCCTGCCTGCCTCATCCACCTTCAGAAAACCGCGTGAGGTAGTTCTCAGACCTTGTCCTTCTTTTTCCGCAAGGCATGTCTCCGCTGGAAAGGGGCCTGCCTGACCGATGGCCACAACAGCCTTGGAAAAGGAGAGATTGAACGCTTCAGATCCGGGAATTATCACCGGCCATTCGATGCCGTTCTCATCCGGGGGGCCGGACCGGGTGGGTTGGCAGACCAGATGGGTCAGTTGCCCGTTCTGTCCGGCAAAAGCCGTCACCTGCGTCTGATCGATGATGCGGATGCCCTCTTCCTTTGCCTGCTTCACCTCTTCAGTGTCGGCCGGTATGCGCTCTTGGGAAAACCATGAAACGATGGTTGCCTCCGCGCCGAGCCGCCTCAGGGTCCTGGCCGCGTCAAAGGCGGCATTTCCATCGCCGATGACGGCCAATTCTTCTCCCTTTAGAAGGTTTAAGTGTTCTTGGTTTGGGGCCCCTACGCCATCGCGATAAAGCCGGTTTAAGAGGGACAGACACCCCTCGACCCCTTCAAGATCCTCTCCGGGCACGCCCAGTTTTCTGTCGCTCCATGAACCCACGGCCAGGATCACGGCATCGAATTCATTTTGCAGTGTTCCCGGCAGATCGGAGAGGTCCATGTCGCGGGATACGCCAAAAAAGACCCCCAGCCCTTTTATATAGGCGAGGTCTTCTTCCAGAACCTCCCTTGGCAGGCGATGGGGACCAATCCCGTACCGCAACAGGCCCCCGATGTCATGTTCCCTTTCCAAGACGCTCACTGAATATCCCAGCCGGGCCAGGTCAGCGGCCGCAGCCAGTCCGGCCGGGCCCGATCCGATCACTGCAACTTTTTGGCGTTTCTGTGCGACCTCCGGGGTTGCCTGCGGCCGGGGGTGGTCCCTTTCGTAGTCTGCGACAAACCGCTTGATGTCCCGAATGGCAATGGGCTCATCGAGTTCGGCCCTTCGACAGGCTGCCTCACAGGGATGGGTACAGATCCTCCCGCAGATCCCGGGGAGAACATTGTCTCTGCGGACCACGTCGAGGGCCTCATGAAACCGGCCCACCCGGGCCAGGGCCACATAGGCCTGGGCATTGACGCCCAGGGGACAGTTGGCCTGACACAGGGGTTGACGGCTCTTGTCAATGACCGCGGCCCCCGGGAGGGCCTGTCGTCCGGAAAAGCGGATGGGTTTGCCCCCGGCCGGAAGCGTGACCGGACAGGCCGCGACGCATCGGCCGCACAGGATGCACCGCTCCGGATCCACATAGGTCTGGGAGGTCTGGATGGTGGCCCGAAAGCCCTGGGGTGTGTGCTTGAGCGATATTACACGGGCAGGGAGCATGGAGCGGATCCCGGGATTGCGCAGGATCCGAATGAGACCGGGACGGTAGGCGAAATTGAAGGGGAGCCCGGAGGGGAATCGCCAGGCCTCCTGTGCCAGTTTCTCGTCCAGGTCCGGATCCGGGTCCACCAGGATCACGGAGATGCCCAGCTCGCCCAGCTTGCTGGCCGCTGCGATCCCTGCGGGCGTGGCGCCCACGATAAGCACCCTCTGAAGGCGGTCTTTGGCGCGGGCCATGATCAGGCTCCTGTTTTCCCTTTGGCCTTCTTCTCGCGGCCCTTGAGTACGGCCACTCCGTAATCACAGCCCTTGTTGAAGGCGTTGGCGTTCATTTCTTCAGTTCCTTTGGGTACGGATTTCATCACCGCGTCGCGGGCCGCATCCACAGAGACCGTGCCTGTGACAGCGGTAAAAAAGCCCAGCATGATGATGTTGGCCATCATGACCCTACCCAGTTCCTCGGCCATGCGCGAGGAGGGAATGGAAAAGTAATCTCCGGAAAATCCCTTGGGTTGGACCAGGTCCTTGTCGATCAAAAGGGTTCCCCCCTGCTTCATCTGCCCGATGAACTTGTCGAATCCGGCCTGAGACATGCAAGCCAGGATATCGGGTCGTCGCACATACGGGTAGTGGATGGCCTGATCCGCAATAATCACCTGGGCGCTGCACGCCCCGCCCCTGGCCTCGGGCCCGTATGCCTGGACCAGCGTGCTCTCCCGATGATCGCCCAGGACCGCGGCTTTGCCCAGGATGCGGCCTGCCAGGATGATTCCCTGCCCCCCGAAGCCTGTGAACACAATCTCTTGTCTTCGGCCTGCGGCGCCTGTCTTGGTCATGACCCGGACCCTTTCATCTCTTCCACCATTTCCTTGGGCCGGCATACGGCATTGTATTGATCCGTGCAGGTGGGACGTTCGGTTTCGATGAATTTACCCAAAATGATCGGCTGTTCGCTGTCGATCGCCAGCTCCCACGGCTTTGCGTCATTGCGGATGATGGTCCGCCCCTGGTAAATGTGCATGGTATCAATGGCCTTTTCCCTGTTTCGCCGGCCGTAGTTGATCGGGCAGGGGGAAAGGACCTCCACAAATGAAAAACCCCTGTTCAAGATGGCCTCCTGGATGGATTCCATGAGATCCCTGGCGTGGAGGACCGTCCATCGGGCTACGTAGGAGGCCCCGCATGCATAGGCCAGGAGGGGGAGATTAAAAGGGGCGTCCGGGTTGCCCTTTGGCGTGGTGGTGGTTTTGGCTGCCAGGGGCGTGGTGGCCGCCACCTGGCCCCCTGTCATGCCGTAGTTGAAGTTGTTGACGCATACTACGGTGATGTCCACGTTGCGCCGGGCCGCATGGATAAAGTGGTTGCCGCCGATGGCAAAGAGGTCGCCGTCGCCGCTGAAGATGACCAAATTCAGTTCCGGGTTGGCCAGCTTCATGCCGGTCGCAAAGGGGATAGCCCGACCGTGGGTGGTGTGATAGGAGTCCAGATTGACATATCCGGCCCCCCTCCCGGAACAGCCGATCCCCGAGATCATGACGGTTTTTTGCAGGTCGATCCCGCTTTTTTTTATGGCCGTCAAACACGCGGAAAAGGCCGTCCCGATCCCGCATCCGGGGCACCAAATATGGGGGATCCGGTCGGTTCTGAGGAGATCGTCCAGGGGGTGGCTCAGTTGTGTTTTGGGCTTGGTCATGCGGTTATTGTAACAGCTCAATAAATGGGGGCAGAAGGGTTTTTCTGACGCGACTGCCGGGAGGGCGCCGTCTCTTTGTGACTTATCAGTGGGGGAAGCCGCAGCTCGACGAAGTCGAGAATGCCAAAGGGGGCAA
>JAGHEC010000068.1 GCA_021159525.1 Deltaproteobacteria bacterium
CCCCCTGTTTGCGCTTTCTCCACGCGAGGTCCTCAACATGGCCTTGCCCCCCGGGGAGTACACCTTCTATTTTGCCGTTGATGATCCGGATGGCGCCGCGGCCGGTCCATGGTGGGGTCTGGATTCCGTGACGGTGCGGGTTCAGTAAGGAGGCATTGAAGTATAGCCCCTTCTTCGCAGGCCGCGCCCATTTCGGATCAATGCCGCCGAAGGCAAGCTTGGTTGTAACAGCTCAATAAACAGGGGCAGGAGGGTTTTCCTGCGTTCGGTGTTATCCCCCTGATTATTGAGCTGATACGATTTTCTCATATCAGTGTGTCAGGGAGATCTCAAGCCCCCCTGAACGGTTACACCAGCCGGTTGCCGCCTCTCAGCTTTTCAAGAAAAACACGCCGGCGGTCATATTCACCCATCCATGCCAAAAAGGCCTGGAAGTCTTCAAAGAAACACGGTCAAACCGCTTCGATGGTCGAAGGCGGCTTGGGCGCGATATGGTAGGTCACGCTCACGATCCCCGGCACCTCCCGGATAATGTCGCCGGCAAGCTGCTCGAGGATTTCAAACGAAAGCCGCGTGGGCGTGGCAGTGCGCGCATCCACGCTGTCCCAGCACCGCACTTCGATCTGCCGGCCGAAATCCCGTTTTCCATTGCGCATGCCGGTCACCCGATCCTCATGAAGGATCCCCATATATTGAAACGCGCCCGAACCTTTCAAGTGACGTTCCACTACCACGGTGGCCTTCCGCACGGTCTCGATCCTTTCCGGCGTGGCCTCCCCGATCACCCGCGCGGAAAGGGCCGGACCCGGAAACGGAATGCGATTAAACAGCTCGGAAGGAAGGCCGAGGGCCTTGCCCACCATCCGGACCCCGTCTTTGCGAAGTTGGATGAGCGGCTCAATGATCTGATACCCAAAGGCCTCCCCGGGATCAATCCCAAGCTGTTCAAAGACATTGTGTTGCCGCTTGATCCCTGCCACCGTCTCATCCACGTCTGTCAGAATCGTCCCCTGAAGCAGATGCCTGGCCCCGCTTTCCCTGACAATCCGGCCGAAGACCTGGCTGTAAAAGGTCTGCCGGATCGCCTCCCGCTTCTCCTCCGGATCCACGACCCCTTTCAGGGCTGAAAAAAAGGCCTCCCGGGCGTCCACAATATCCACCCTCACACCCAGGCCCCTAAAAAAGCCCACCACCTGCTCGGCTTCGCCTTGGCGCATGAGCCCGTTTTCAATGAACACGGTCTTGAGTTGATCGCCCAGGGCCCGATGGCCCAGCATGGTAACAGTGGACGAATCCACGCCCCCCGAGAGGGCATTGACGACCAGCCCCTCCCCTGCAGCAGCCTTGATTTCCGCAACTTTTTCCTGGATAAACTGCTCCGGGTTCAGCTCCTTTGCAGAAATTTCCTTGATCATGTCATAACCTCCATTGCTATTCGGAATTCAGGCATAAGCCGTAACAGCTCAATGAACAGGGGCGGAAAAATCCTCCTGCCCCGGTGGCGCCTTTGCTGTTATCCCCCGAATTATTGAGCTGGTACCATAAGCCCTTATTGATAAAACCGCCTCACGTGTCTGCCTTTCCCGTCAACGGGTTGCGGCGGCTGTCCGCGCCAGGTAGTGACCGAACTGCCGGAGACTGAGAGGCGAGAACCGGTCCGGGACGGTCATGATCTCCAGCCCGGGCACCAGGGCCTTGACCACCGGGATTCCCAGGTCTTTCCTGGTGAGATCCACATAAATCGGACAATAGCCGTTCAGGTTCAGGAGCCGCTCCAAAAGGGCAAGGTCCGCGGCGGCATCGCCTGTGGCATAGTCGGGCAGTTCCTCGTATTCCATGAATTCAAGCCCCCGGGCCGGGGGCATGGACCCGAACCAGTAGGGATACGGATAGGGAATCTCGGTCATGGCGGACAGGATGGCCTGTTTGCCGTCCAGATGGGCGCCCGTGCCTTTGAGGATCACGCCCCCGGGTCCCTGGACAAAGGCCTTGTAGCAGGGGATCCCGGTCTCCGGTGTGATATCGAGGAACTGGATCTGGATCCCTTTTTGACCGCAGGTCTCCAGGATGTGGCTTACCTTGGGGTCGCCGGACCTCAGGAGAAACCCCTGTTCTCTGGTGTAAGGGACCACCTTTTCCGCATCTCTCTCGATTACCTCGAGCAGGGCCGAAAGCCGGGCGCCTGCCATCGTCGTCCCGGCTGCCAGACCGTTGGAGGCCAGACCGCTGGTCAGGCTGACCTCGTCCAAATTGGAAAAGAGAAAGACCATCTGGGCCGGGACCAGGACGGGTTCCGTGCGGCCGGCCGAGACCTGCTCCGCCTCGATCCAGGAGAGAGACTGGCCCCGGTAGGGCACTTCCAGGCACAGGTCATCGGGATCGACCGCATGGAGCCCCCTGGCGACAAGATCATCATAGGAGCCCTTGATGAGGGGATACTCCCTTTCATATCCCTGGGCCCTTCCCTGCTCAATACCGGCGAACGCACAATAGCGCTCCACAATCTCCATGAGACACGATATGCGGGCCTGGGAGATGTTGAGTCCCCGTCCATACCCGGTCTGGGTACCGGACAACTGCCAATGATTTCTCCCGTCATCCACCTGGATATGGAGATTCCACGGCCTTTCCACGGCAAAGGGACTGAGGGTCGCCTCGGTGCGCATGTCCCACCCGGCCAGGATTCCCATCTTTTCCAGCCTGTTCCTGAGCCGCTTGGCCACATCCTTAAGCGGAATGCTCCGGGCCGGGGGCCTGTTTTTCGGTGCAGGCGGGGCCACGTCCCGGATGGTGGTCGTACCGGCCTGCCAGTCGCCAATCGCATCCTGATCAAAGGGAACAGGAAATGCCGCCTCTTCCGGCGCGGGAAGGGGCCTGAGCAGGTTTGCATTGGCCGAAAATTGCCTCAGCCAGTAAAAATTCCGGTCAAAACCTTCCTTCAGACTGGCAGGAATCACGATCATGGGCGACCATTCAATCAGGTCCTCGAGGCAAATCCCTTGGAACTCCCCTTTCAGGGGTTCGAATCGGCTGTTCAGAATACATGCCTCGTAGGCAAGCGCCAAAAGGTGCCTGTCGCCCTCACGGGCATCCCGCACGAGCGCGATCATGGCTTCCGGTTCAAGGTCGCGAAAAAGGTTCAGGAGATGCCTGCGCATAAACAGGTCGTTCGGGTGTTCTCTGGTGTATGCAACCGCCTCTTCAAGGGCAAGTTCCGGCTCAGGGATGCAGGCAAACCAGCCCACGCCCATCCCGGCGCCCACACGGGAGAGGGTGTATCTCATGGTCATCTCCTTTTGTCAGTCATTGTTGTGAACCGGGAACGTGGAGGGCCTCCCGAGGGACTCAAGCGCCCCGACCAGCCGCTGATGCAGCCGGTCAAAACCGCCGTTTGACATGATGAGGACCACATCTCCGGATCGCACCTCTTGCAGCAGGTCCCCCAGAAGCCGGTCTGTGGTCTCACAACAGGAGGCGGCGAGGCCCCGCTCTTTGAGATCAGATGCCAGTTGCCGCGACGAGAAGCGCTCTGCAACCGGGATCCCCTCCATCAGGGGGGGCTCGGCGATAAAGACCTCATCGGCCCCATCAAAGGACAGGGCATACTCCCGCTGAAAGACCTTTCGCCTGCTGGAATTGGATCTGGGTTCAAATACCGCAATGAGACGCCGGTTCGGATATTTCTCTTTGACCGCGAAAATGGTCTCCCGCACCGCGGTGGGGTGATGGGCGAAATCGTCCAGCACCAGGACCCCGTTTGGCTCGCCGATGACCTCCTGACGACGCTTGACGCCTGAAAAGGTTCGTGCCGCCTCCTCCAGAATGTCCCATGAGACATGAAGCGCCCTGCCCAGGGCCACGGCCGCCAGGAGATTGGCCATGTTGTGCCGTCCATAAAGGCTCGTGGAAAACTGGACCCTGTGGCCCTGATTCACGATGGTCAGACGGGTAAGGGATCCCCGGATTCTTATGTCCTCTGCCCGCCATGAATTTTGCCCGCCATGCCCGTAGGTCTGTATGGGGCATGCGGCCCGGCCTGTTTCCCGGCTGATAATCGGGTCATCTCCATTGGCAATGAGGAGACCGTCGGCCGGGATCAGGGCAATCAGCCTGCGGAAGCTGTCAATCACATGGTCCAGATCGCGATAAATGTCCGCATGATCGAATTCAATGCCGGTTACAACGGTCATCCAGGGCCGATAATGCAGGAACTTGGGACCCTTGTCAAAAAAGGCGGTATCGTACTCATCCCCTTCGATCACAAAATAGGGACCCGCGCCTGTTTTGTAATTCTTCCCGAAATTGACCGGGATACCTCCGATCATAAAGCCCGGGTCCAATCCGGCCGTCTCCAGCATCCATGCCATGACGGCCGTGGTGGT
The DNA here is from genome assembly GCA_021159525.1 of Deltaproteobacteria bacterium. Taxonomy (GTDB): domain Bacteria; phylum Desulfobacterota; class DSM-4660; order Desulfatiglandales; family Desulfatiglandaceae; genus AUK324. The sequence goes on from JAGHEC010000068.1 coordinate 4,383, forward strand.
GGTCTTTCCGTGTGTCCCGCTCACCACGATGGATCGCCGGCCTTTCAAGGCAAAGCGCCCGATGGCCTGGGGAAAGGACAGATAGGGAAGTCCCAGCCGACCCAGGGCCACGGCCTCGGGATTTTTCCGGGTAATTACATTTCCCACAATGACCAGGTCCGGTTTAGGATCGAGGTTTTCGGGCCGATATCCGTTGCATACCGGGATATGGAGCGATTCCAGAAAGAGGCTCATGGGGGGATAGACGTTCTGATCCGATCCGGTTATCCGGCAGCCCTTTTCCTTGAGCATGCCGGCAAGAGATGCCATGCCGGCGCCGCAGACGCCCATAAAATGGATATGACGCAGGGCGTCAGGGAGACAATTGAGCTCCGGGGCCAGTTCCGCCTCTTCAGCCGGTTTTTGAGATGTGGTCAATGGATCGTTCCCTCCAGGATCAGTAGATCCCTCTGAGCGGCCCTTTTCCCCGTTCGGTTGAAGCCGCACGTGGCCCGCTCAAAAAAATGCTTGATATTCGTCTCCATATTGGTTATTTATCTCCTTTATATCAGCTCAATACTTAGAGGGATAACACCGAACGTAGTGCCGGGGGAGGAGGATTTTTCTTCGGCTCCCTCAGGGGCGCAGGCCCGCTACGGGCCGGAGGCCGGCAGTCGCGTCAGAAAAATCCTTCTGCCACTATTTATTGAGCTATTACCTTACGTTTAAAATTCTTCAATGCACCAAGGAGACGTTCCATGTCAAGGGTATGCGAAATCTGCGGTAAAAAGCCGGTCACAGGATATAATGTCAGCCACGCCCATAACAAAACCAAGAAGCGCTGGTATCCCAATCTTCAGACCGTCCGCACTCTGGTCAACGGCCGGCCGGTAAAGATCAAGGCATGCACCAGCTGCATCCGGTCGGGCCGTGTGGTAAAACCGTCTAAGGGAAGGGTCCCATCCACTTAGACCCGCTCCACGATCAACACGTTTTTTACCTTTTTAATGGCTCTCACGATTTCCTGCAACTGTCTGTAGCTTTCCACCTCGATCGTAAAGAATGCGATGCCCTTGTTATCCACCGTGGTCTTTATCTCGGCATGAATGATGTTGGCATCCTTCTGACTTATGATTGCACTGATGTCGGCCAGGATTCCCTTTCTCTCAACGCTGGTTACGCGCAGTGTGGCCGGGTAGGCCTCTTTTCCAACCGCCTCCCATGTAATCGGGACCAACCTGTCCGGATCCGCCTCCCGGACATGCCTGCATGATGCCAGATGCACGGTAATCCCCCGGCCCCGGGTAATAAACCCCACCACCTGCTCGCCAGGCAGCGGGGAACAGCACTTGGCAAAATGGATGAGCATGTCACTCACCCCGTTGACCTTGATGCCGTGATCAGGCCTGGCCCGCCGGAATCGGCTGACCATCTTGCTGACAAGCCCCCGGGACCTGTCGATCTCCATGTCAATCCTGGGTTTGAGCCGGCCCACCACCTGCCTCGGCGAGAGCTTGCCGAAACCGATCTGGGCAATCATGTCCTCGACCGAATGGAACGACAACTCCTTAGCCACGGCCCCAACCTGCTCACTCTTAAAAACGTTGACCTGGCTCAGCCCATCGTGCTGAAGCGCCTTTTCAAGAAGGGCCCTTCCCAGATTAATCCCCTCTTCTCTCTCTTCCGTGCGAATCCATTGCCGAATCTTGGTCTTGGCCCTCGGGGTCTTGACTAAGTTGAGCCAGTCCTTGGTGGGGTGCTGTTTGGCAGATGTGATAATCTCAACGATGTTGCCGTTTCTGAGCTGGTAGCGCAGGGGAACCATCCTCCCGTTCACTCTGGCCCCCGCGCATTTTTCACCGATCTCGGAATGGATGCTGTAGGCAAAATCTATAACCGTCGCGCCTTTGGGAAAGGACTTCACCTCCCCCTTCGGGGTAAAGACATACACGTCATCCGGGAAGAGATCCATTTTGACCGACTCCAGGAATTCCCGGGGGTCTTGCAGGTTTTTCTGCCAGTCCAGGAGCTGCTGCAGCCAGCTGAACTGCTTTTGGTCGGCCTTAGTGGCAACCGATCCCTCCTCTTTGTACCGCCAATGAGCCGCAATCCCTGATTCCGCCACCCGGTTCATGTCCCAGGTCCGGATCTGGATCTCCATTCGCTGACCCAGAGGCCCGATCACCGTGGTGTGAAGAGACTGATACATATTGGCCTTGGGCACTGAAATATAATCCTTAAATCTCCCCGACACCGGCTTCCAGATGGAATGGATATGGCCCAGAACCTCGTAGCATTCCTTGATAGAATTCACGATAACCCGAAATGCCAGGATGTCGTACACCTGATTGACATTCAGATCCTGGTCCACCATCTTTTTGTAGATGCTGTAGAAATGCTTTTGTCTGGCCTTGATGGCGGCCTGAATCTTGACCTCGCTCAGTTTGGCGGAGAGTATGGCCTTGACCTCTGTCATGAACTTTTCCATCTCCCCCCGTCTCTGGCCCGTTTCATCCTTGATCTTGGCATAGATCTCGGGCTCCAAATAAAAAAGACAAAGGTCTTCCAGATTCGACTTGATCCGGTTAATCCCCATCCTGCCTGCCAGGGGGGCGTAGATGTCAAGCGTCTCGGTAGCGATACGGATCTGCTTGTTCTCGGGGTGGAACCCCAGGGTCCGCATATTATGAAGGCGATCGGCCAGCTTGACCAGTATGACCCGGATGTCCGTGGACATGGCAAGGATCATCTTGCGCACATTTTCAGCCTGGTGCTGTTCCTTGCTCACAAAGTGCATTTTGCTGATTTTGGTGACACCGTCCACAATGGTGGCGGTCTCCCCGCCGAAAAGCTTTTCTATTTCGTCCAGGGTGGCGTCGCTGTCTTCAACTGCATCGTGCAGAAGACCTGCTGCAATGCACACCACGTCCATCCGGAGCTGGGCAAGGATGTAGGCCACCTCCAGGGGATGGGAGAGATAGGGCTCGCCTGAAAGGCGGATCTGGCCCTGATGGGCCTTGGCTGAGAAGACATAGGCCTTCTCTATGAGTTCGATATCTGCTTTTGGATGGTAGCTTTGGACCAGAGATGTAATGTCATTTAATCGAATCATAGAGGGTTTTGACCTTGTCCTTGACAAAAGATGCAGCAGTATCGAGGGGCACAAACAAACTGTCCGGCTCAGGCCTCATCTTGATCTCGGCCCGGCCGCTCTTGAGCCCTTTGGCCCCCAACGTGATGCGTATGGGAATCCCTAACAGGTCAGCATCGTTGAACTTCACCCCTGCCCGTTCGTCCCGGTCGTCCAAGAGGACATCCACTCCACGATCGATCAGTTCCGCATAAACGGCTTCCGCTGCCTCCATCACCTTTTCGTCGTGCATCTGAAGGGGAAGAATGGTGGCCTCGAAGGGTGCGATGGGAATGGGGAAGATGATCCCGTCGGCATCGTGGTTCTGCTCGATGGCAGCCGCCACGGTCCTGCCCACGCCGATCCCGTAGCACCCCATGATAATAGGCGCCTCTTTCCCTTCCCGGTTCAGAAAAACGGCATTCATGGCCCGGCTGTACTTGGTTCCCAGCTTGAAGATATGGCCCACCTCAATTCCCCTTTTGAATTCAATGGGGGCCCCGCACCGGGGGCATGGGTCTCCGGGGGTGACGACCCGCAGATCCCCGAACTTATCCACATGAAAGTCCCTGTTTAGATTGACATGGATCTGATGCCGGTCCTTTTGATTGGCGCCCGTCACAAAATTGCCCATCCCTTTGATCGCGTGATCGGCCACAACGGGAATGCCAAGACCCACCGGACCGGCAAATCCCATGGGGGCCCCCGTGGTCTCTTCAACCACCGCTTCCGAGGCCAGTTCAACCGCCTCGGCCCCCAACAAATTTCTCACCTTGGCCTCGTTCAAATCATGATCTCCCCTGATCAGGACGGCCACCGGCCGGTCGTCCACTGTGAGGATGAGGGTCTTCACCACCTGCTCCGGCGAAACCGAGAGAAACGCGGCCACATCCTCCACACTCCGCACGCCCGGGGTCTCCACCGTCGCAACAGGCAGAAGTCGGTCGGTTTCCGAAACCGGTCCGGTCTCTTCGCACCGGACCTCGGCCCTCTCCAGATTGGCCGCATAGGCACATGCGGTGCAGTTGACGATCTGGTCCTCGCCGGTCTCCGCCAGGACCATGAATTCATGGGAATACCGGCCCCCGATAGTCCCTGTATCGGCCTCCACGGCCCGGAACCGGAGGCCGCATCGCTGAAATATCCGCGAATAGGCCTCATACATGGCCTCATAACTGCGGTTGGCCCCCTCCTCGTCCACGTCGAAGCTGTAGGCGTCCTTCATGATAAATTCGCGGGCCCTCATGAGGCCGAATCTGGGACGGATTTCGTCCCTGAATTTGGTCTGGATTTGGTATAAATTGACGGGCATCTGTTTGTAGGAATGGATCTCCCTGCGCACCAGGTCTGTAATCACCTCCTCGTGGGTGGGGCCGAAACACACCTCCCGGTCATGGCGATCCCTGAACCGCAACAGCTCCCTGCCGTAGTGCTCCCACCGTCCGCTCTCCTGCCACAGCTCTGCCGGCTGGACCGCGGGCATGAGGAGCTCGATGGCGCCTGCCCGGTTCATCTCCTCCCGAATAATCGCCTCCACCTTTCGTATGGCGCGAAGCCCTGCCGGGAGATAGGTGTAGGTCCCGGAGGTCAGTTTTCGGATCATCCCGGCCCGGACCATAAGCTGATGGCTGATAATCTCCGCATCCGAGGGGACTTCTTTGTGCGTGGGTATAAAATAGCTGGCATATCGCATATTTCTCTATGAATTTCCTCCTGAATCGGGGAATCTGAAAAGTGTCTGACAAATGGTTGGGATGGCGAATTCAGGGTACATGGCTGTGGCGGATAAAGGCCCTACCCTTGAATTCAGCGGTTGACAGCCGCGTCTCTTGCCTGTTTGACAAGCCCATTAATGATAGATGTCGCGGGTGAATTTTATGGGGCCTCGGCAGATGATGACGCCAGTTGACGGACCTCCTCGACAAGGACTCGGGCCAACTCGTTTTCCGGGATCTTGCGGACCACCTTTCCCTTTTTGAAGAGGATCCCCTGACCTCTCCCCCCTGCAATGCCCACATCCGCCTCCCTGGCCTCACCCGGGCCGTTGACCACACAGCCCATGATGGCGATCCTGGGCGAGCCGGTCACGCCCGAAAGCCCCTTCTCCACCTGTTCCACCAGGGAAAAGAGGTCGATCTCGCACCTGCCGCAGGTGGGGCAGGATATGATTTCCGGCCCCCGAAACCGGAGTTCGAGGCACCGCAATATCTCATAGGCCACACGGACCTCTTCTACGGGGTCCCGGGTGAGGGAAACACGGAAAGTGTCGCCGATCCCCTCTGTTAGAAGATGCCCGATCCCGATTGCGCTCTTGACCGTTCCCGCGATCAGACCCCCTGCCTCTGTCACACCGAGGTGAAGGGGATAATCGACACGCTCGCTCAGGAGCTCATAGGCCCGGATGGTGTTTTTCACATTAGAGGATTTCAAGGATATCTTCATGAGCCCGAAATCCATGGACTCCAGAAAACGGATGTGCTCCACGGCGCTTTCGACCATGGCCTCAGCCGTAGGCCCCCCGTATCTCGCAAGGATGTCCCTGTGAAGCGATCCCCCGTTGACCCCGATCCGGATGGGGACCTCCCGTTCACGGGCCGCCCGGACCACTTTTTCCACGGCCTTCTGAGACCCAATGTTGCCGGGATTGATCCGGAGCCCGTCAGCCCCGGCTCTCAGGGCCCCCAGGGCAAGCCGGTAATCGAAATGGATATCGGCAATGAGAGGGACCTTTACCCTTTCCCGGATCCGCCCGAAGGCGGCGGCTGCCTCTTCATCGGGAACGGCCAGGCGCACAATTTCACACCCCGCCTCTGACAGGGCCTCGATCTGCCGGACCGTTGCACTTACATCCCGGGTATCGGTATTGGTCATGGACTGCACTGCAACAGGGGCCCCCCCGCCGACAGGGACCTCGCCCACGTGTATCTGACGTGTCTGCTTACGAACTTCACTGACAGGCATTCTGTATTGCTCCGCGCTTAATAGAGAAACATGGGCTTGCCGCTCACGTGCCTTACCTTGGGGCGGTATTGCTCGATATCGTAGAGTTCCCGCACATCCACCCTTTTCTGGCCTGTGGTGATGGTGCTCAGGGGGATGTCCGTATAATTGCCGCTGCTCAGGGCCACCATTCGGTTAAAGGTCTTTTTCAGAAAAAGGTCAATGGACATGTTGGCAAAGTTGACCGCCACCATCAGATCCAGGGAATCAGGGGACCCGCTTCTCATGAGATAAGACAGCCGCTGATTGAGCACATCCTGCCCGGTCAGTTTTTTGAGGATGGCCCCTGTTTCCTCGCCGATGCCTCCCAGCCTCCGGTGTCCGAAGGCATCGGTTTCGCCTGACAGCAACATGTCTCCGCCGATAATCCTGGCCCCCTCGGATATGGTGACCATGGCATAATTCTTGGGATTGGCCTTCTTGTCTTTCATGATCAAGTGAGCCAGTTTTTCGGGATCAAAGGGGACTTCTGAGATAATAGCCCGGTCCACCCCTGCCAGGTAGGCGGATATGAGGGATGTTTCTCCGCAGTAGCGGCCGAACAGCTCGATCACTGCGATCCGCTCATGGGAACCCGTGCAGGTTCGAAGGGCATGGATAAAACCCACGCCCCGTGTCACGGCCGTGGAGAACCCGATGCAATAGTCGGTGCCGAAAACATCATTGTCCATGGTCTTGGGAATGGCAATAACCGGAAATCCTTCCCTGTGGAGACGTTCTGCAAAACTGAGTGTGTCGTCGCCGCCGATGGGGATCACCGCATCCACCCCGAGATGCTCCAGGCCCCTGATGCAATGGGCCGTGAAATCATGAGCTGCTTCCCCTTCCTTAAACTCTCCCTTGAGAAATCCAGGGACATCCTTTTCCTTGACCGCGCTCGGGTTGGTCCTGGAGGTGTGAAGATAGGTCCCGCCTGAACGGTCAATCGTGCGAACCTCGGGCGGGGTGACCTTCTGGACCCACTTTTTGGACCCCTTGGGATCGTCCGGATTATAATTGAGCAGCCCGGCCCACCCCCGCCGAATTCCCAGAACCCCAATTCCCTCATTAGCAGCCCTATATACCAAGGTCTTGATGCACGGGTTCAAACCCGGGACATCCCCTCCGCCGGTCAGGATGCCAATGGTCGGCTTCCTTTCCCCGTTCTGTCTCATTGAATTCGCTCCGTTTGTGATAATGGCCCTAAAACCCGGGCATACCGGGTCAGCCGCAAACACGGCAAAGCGGTTTCTTCCCTCCTGCGCCTCAGCATGCGCGCCAACCACTGTAGACCTATAAAAGAACCATGAAACCCTGTCAAGATGATTTCAGCACGGCCCCGAACCCTGGTGAGCGCGCGGCGATATTTATGTTGACAAGGAGAGGAAAAAAGGTATGATTTTATACTTTAACTCATCAGAACAGAACAGAGAAGTAATAGCTGTAATAGCTCAATAAATAGGGGCAGGAGAGTTTTTCTGACGCGACTGCCGGGAGGGTGCCGTCTCTTCCTCTGCCGCTTCGCTCCAATCATACTCCACAATTCGTGCGGGTTCACCTTTTTACCTTTTTTTGCACC
>JAGHEC010000123.1 GCA_021159525.1 Deltaproteobacteria bacterium
GGCTGGATCAGAACGAATTCGAACGCTCTGCCGCCGTTCCCAAGAGCTGTACTCGGTTTTTGTCCCGTCTTGGAGGGGAGGCAGAGACCCCCCGCGCGGGCATAACATTGTAGGACTTGGCGTGAAATCTTGGGCGGCGGGACAACAAAATGGATACGGAGCGTTCGGCGGCCGCCCCCTGACTCGTAATAGTCTTTATGGAAAGGCGGCAAAGGACTACCGTCTTATGAGAGATTGTCCTTGGGGCTGGACCAGAACGAATTCGAACGCTCTGCCGCCGTTCCCACGAGCTGTAACCGGTTTTTGTCCCGTCTTGGAGGGGAGGCAGAGATTCCTATGGGCCGGCCGGAATGCTTTTGGGAGTTGGGTGAAAGGTGCTTGGTTGCGGGGGGCAGCCTCGCCCCTTAGGGAAAGGACGGCGTATCAACCCGGATAAACTGAAGTTTTATTATGAGGTAACGGGATGAAAGGGTACGTTCAGGTATACACAGGTGACGGCAAGGGCAAGACGACTGCGGCTTTCGGGCTGGCGCTGCGTGCGGTAGGGGCAGGTCTTAAGGTCTTTATCGCCCAGTTCGTCAAGAACATGGTTTACAGCGAGATCAAGGCAATCGAGAGGCTGGGCCATGCAGTGATGTTAAAACAATACGGGCAGGGCGATTTTCTCTACAGAGAACCTGATGAAAGGGATAGACGGTCGGCACGGGATGGTTTGGCAGAGGTCACTGAGGTTATGCTGGGTGGCCGGTTCGACGTGATCATCCTTGATGAGATCAACATTGCCACGTATTTTCACCTCCTTTCAGTTGACGATGTGCTTGCCCTGCTAAAGGCGAAGCCGGATCAAGTGGAACTGGTATTGACCGGCAGAGAGGCCGATACACGCATTATGGAGGCAGCCGATCTGGTCACGGAGATGAAGGAGATCAAACACTATTACCAGAAGGGTGTTCAGGCGAGAATCGGCATTGAAAGATAAACAGGTCCAGGCCGTTGGTATTTATCCAAGAGAGCCGATGGCCTTGCAGCGGATCGCAAAAAATCCGCCGCTGATAAGCGTTAGGCGAAATTGTCTTGATATGACACATAATAGGAGGGGTAATGAAGAAACTTTTATGTGAAATATGTTGTATACTATTGTTAGCGGCCAATGCTTGGGCTCAAGAGGTTAATACCGTCAAAGTTGAGGTGTTGGCCAAAACGAGTGCAAGTTGGGACGGGGAAAATCTTCCGAATTACCCAAAAGGTAAGCCGGAGATAACGATTCTACGCATTAAAATTCCACCGAATGTACAATTGCCAGTACATAAACATCCGGTGATAAATGCGGGTGTGCTATTAAAAGGAGAACTGACTGTAGTGACAGACGACAACAAGATATTGCGACTCAAGGCCGGAGATTCAATCGTCGAAGTGGTTAATAAGTGGCACTATGGAATAAATGAAGGCAATGAAATAGCGGAAATTATAGTTTTTTATGCGGGTGTAAAGGGATTGCCGATAACCATTAAGAAATAGAATTTTACAGTATCAGCTCAATAATTCGGGGGATAACAGCGAACGTAGTGCCGGGGCAGGATGATTTTTCTTCCGCTCCGGGTCTCCGGGCTGGTTTCTTGAGTGACTTATCTGCGGGGGACACGCGCCTGCCAAGGCCAATTGAGCGTTCTTGCCAAGACTTTCGTCACGTGGATCTGCGATGGCAGAAGGAAGTAACATGGGTAACAAGGGAATGGCGGGCAGGCTTGCCCCTTTGGCATTCTCGACTTCGTCGAGCTGCGGCTTCCCGCACTGATAAATTACAAGGAAACGGCGCCCTCCCGGCAGTCGCGTCAGAAAAACCCTTCTGTCCCTGTTTATTGAGCTATTACGTCAAAAGTGCTCTAATTAAATCTCAGCCGTGCCCGAACCGGGTTTTCGTTCAGGCACTAATTACTGGAAGTGCAATGCGAAATCTGTAGGGTTTGATTCCCCGCAGCTTGCTGCGCCAAGAAAGGTAAAGCACTCATTTTGATATGCCGCTGGTTGCGGCAGGGTAGCTCATCCCCAAAATACATGCGGGATGCTGCTACCAAGGTGATGGGCGTTATGAAAAGGATGAGAGAGCCGGCAGGGCTATCTGCTGCCTAATAACGGAAATTATTTTTCTGAAAAGCTATATGGTTGCCGGCGATAAGTACGCGTGCCGCGTCACAGGGATGATGAATTTTCCTCGAATGGATATGAGTGGTTATGGATAACAGGTTCTCTCAAGAAAGCCTCCGGCAGATGGTTTCCCAATGGCTCCCCCCGCATCAGGTGCCGCAACGGTTCCGGATTCACTCGGATACCACCGATTTCTTCACGGTGGAATATGATGACATTGTTATTTTAAAAGACCGGATTTATCTTATTCGTCACAACGCCAAGGAGGCCCGTTTCGGTCTGAACGACGAGGTCAAGTTCTGGGTGAAGCGCGCGGTGGATCTGACAGACGGGAGACTCAAGATCATGAAGTTGGTCTTTTATGAGAAATTCATGTCCCGTATCGGGAATATTGAATTCGAGTGCTTCAGGAGCCCCAAAAAAGAGGCCCGTATTCTTGATTTGGTATCGGGGCACAAAAACTTTATGCACGGTTATTCCGTGCCGGATGAAAAAGGGAATTTGATCCGGGTCCTGGATTTTATCAGGGGGAAAACCCTGGCAACCCATATAAGCATGATCGATATGGACCATGAGACCTATTATCATGAACGCTTTCCGGAGATCCTGGACCGGTTTGTTGAATGTGTGGAGGCCATCCGTTTTCTGCACGATCATCACGAGCGGCACGGCGATATCCGGCGGGACCACATTCTGATCGACCAGGACACGGGTGATTACCGGTGGATCGATTTTGACTTCAATTACCGCCACAGGGAAAATATTTATGGATATGACCTCTTTGGTCTGGGCAACATCCTGGTCTTCCTGGCGGGCAAGGGAGATGTCCTGCTCCAGGACCTTCGAAAGGCCAGAAACCCGCGTCTTGACAGCCTGAGCGAGGCAGATTTCAACATTGTTTTCCATAACCGTGTTGTGAATCTCAAAAAAATTTACCCGTATTTGTCTGAATCCCTCAACAGGGTGCTTCTCCATTTTTCAAGCGGGGCCAATCGCTTTTATGACCATACGTCCCAGCTTTTGCAGGATCTGAGTCGGGCGAGGATTACTCATTGACAGGAAGGAGGGAAGAGATGGCTGATACAGAAAAGAGCTTCAACAAGAATATCCTCATTGCCGTAGACGAGTCGGACAACGCGCGCCGGGCGGTTTCCTATGTGGGTCGCATGTTGGCAGGGGTTCCAGGCTTCAAGGTCGCCATTCTGCATGTGGTGCCTGAACCTGAGGACGATTATTTTCCCTCCGCCAAAGAAAAGGAGGAGTGGTTGTCCAAACATGTCCAGAAGATCGAGGCCCTGCTGGAAGAATACCGTCAGCTCCTGATCGAGAAGGGATTTGACCCGAAAGATGTGAGCGTCCGTTCAACCCTGCGCTACTGTCCCTCCATGGCCGAATGCATCCTCGCGGAACGTGATGCAACCCATTACAGCACCATCGTGGTGGGCAGGCAAGGCCTCTCCCGAAGCGAGGAGTTCCTCTTCGGAAGCATTTCCAGCAAGATCGTGAACCATGCCCGCGACTGCACTGTCTGGGTGGTTGAATAACAGGGCCTGAACCGGGTGTGGAAGGACGATTGCCGGCCGTACCCGGGGGCTGAAGTTATGGGATTTGCCGCTGTCCGGGTTTCTGCTTCCCTGGTTCACTTGTCAGGTTTTTTGATGAGGATGTAGAGTTCCCCTTCGTGTTTGAGGTGCCCTGCTGCGGCCTCCGCATAAGGGCCGCTGCCCCAGAAGATGTCGGCCCTGCCTGCGCCTTTGATGGCTCCGCCTGTGTCCTGGTTCAATACAAAGCGGGAAAAGTCTTTCCAGCCTGTGATATCGCCCCGGCTGTTTACGCATGGTTTCTTGCACGAAATAAAGGCCAGCGCTCCTTTTGGAAAAAGCCTCGCATCCAGGGCCAGGGACCGGCCAGGCGTGAGGGGGACTTGGAGGTTTCCCAAAGGACCGGTATATCGGCGTTCGAAGAAGACGTAGGAAGGGTTGAAGTAAAGGATCTTTTTGAGGGTTTCTGGATGCTCTTTGAGATAAATTCGAATAGCCTGCATGGATATCTGCTCAAGAGGCATAAGTCCATTGCTGACCATATATTTGCCGATGCTTCGATATTCCAAACCGTTGGACGCGCTGTAGCCCACGTGAATCA
>JAGHEC010000398.1 GCA_021159525.1 Deltaproteobacteria bacterium
ATCCACGGGACGAAAGTCTTGGCAAGAACGCTCAATTGGCCTTGGCAGGCGGGTGTCCCCCGCAGATAAGTCACTCAAGAGACCAGCCCGGAGGCCCGGAGCGGAAGAAAAATCCTCCTGCCCCGGCGGTACGTTCACTGTGCTTCCCCTAAATATTGAGCTGTTACGCTATTTTTTACGGTGATTGTAAATAATTAGACCAAATATACAGCCTGTATCTAAGAGGGGTTATCTGGTGACAAAATACCTTAAAATGTACATGCCTCGCTCCCGATAGGCGTTATTTGCCTATCGGGAGCTGAACAGATTTCCCAGGGAAAACGAAACCTGTCGTGAGATGGGGACGGAAAGCCACGGGTCTTGGCATTCACCTCCTGAGCCTCTTTTAACGTATCCTGCTTACCAAAGACACCCGGGCTGCCGAGTGTGCCATCGTCAATGTCACATTTTGTGTGGTTCGGCTTGTTGCTTCAGGGACTTGTGTGAGTTTTAAGGCAGGGGATGATCTGCAAGTTCATATCATATGCTCGACTTTTGCGGAAACTGACCAGCAAAGGTGCTCACAAGTGACTTTATACACCTCCAAGGATAATTCCACATATGTTGAAAGACGGGTATAATACTTCCGGTGTGGGGAAACATATTGAAGTCAGGATTGAGGCTTATGAAAACGATCATTTTTGAGAAAGAGAAGGAGGAGAAAATGCAATTTCCTAATCTCAAGAATCTTGTAACAGCGACACTGTTGATATTTATATTTTTGGTCATAATTTGTCTCGTTCCAAGCGCTGTTCATGCATTCAATCCGGCCTGTAGTCAGACACCTACTACATGCGGAGGACGGTCAGCAACTAACCTTCTTTGTGGAAGCAACAATCCTTGTTGGTGCTGTGATAACGATTGCAGTGGCGATTGTTCCAGCGCCTGTGATGGCAATTGTACATGGTGGGCATGGGACCAAGCATGCTGGCGCTGGGGCGTACCTCTTAGTCGGGATTGGCCGTGCAGTAATGCGGCCAAATGGCGTGAATTGGCTCTTGGAGCAGGCTATATAGTAAGTACTGTTCCAGCAATCAATACTATTGCTTGGAAGGAATCCGGGCACGTGGCGTGGGTAACGGATGTTAGCGCTGATCTGGCGCAAGTGACCGTTGAAGAAATGGCTTGCATGTCTACGTGTGGTAAGTGTAGTGTTTCCTTCACCGATGGTTGCATAGATACAAAAGTCAATTTGGGTGGAGGAGTAGGAAGATGCAAACGGAATACGGGTTGGTTCAATAGTTATATATATCCAAGGATTACGATTGTTGACATGTCTATTTATCCCAATAGTGCATCACCAGGAGGTGAATTGACATTTGTCTATAGGATTAGGTGGGACAGCCCAGGAAATAGGTCAATCCCTAACATCAGATTGGGAGCAAGAATTAGAACCAATAACCCTCAAGGCGCTTGGAAAGATGACTCCGCAAACGATAAAATAATAACTGTATTTCCAGGAGATAATGATTACTCAAGGCAATTCAGAATACCCACAACTGCAACTGCAGGATATTACGACACAGGATGGGTAATACTCGAGCATACGTCAGAAACGTGGCTTGATGAAAAGGTTCACGTAAGTTTCCTAAGAATAGTTGCCCCTACTACAACCACCACCTCTTCAACTACAAGCACAACCACTACTTCGACAACATCAACCAGCACAACTACAATCAGCCCTACAACCACGACATCGACTACGACCTCCTCTACATCAACCACAACAACCACGTCAACAACATCACCCACTACGACGCTGCCTCTATTTCCATATGTTCAAATTAAAGCAAACGGCCAGGATAACCCTATCACGGCATCCCCCTCCGAGCCAGTTTCTATCACTGTCAGCCTTGATCCTGGCAGTTTTGGCAACTACAATGCCGACTGGTGGATTGCCGTTAACACCCCTTTTGCCCCGCCTGGCGATTGGTATAGCTACATTTACCCGCTCGGGTGGTTCCCAGGAATTTACCTCTGTATCCAGAACCCGCTGTTTAATCTTTATCCTCCATTTGAAGTGCTTAACATGATTCTGCCGCCGGGGTCGTACACCTTTTATTTCGCGGTTGACCCGCCTGATGGGGCGGTCACTGCCGAGGTGTTAGATTCTGTGGAGGTGAATGTAGAATAGCGTAAACCCAGCCAAATTTATAGACAGGGGGCACATATAGACCCACCTTTCTTTATTGGGGGTAACTCAAAGTATCATGCGAATGCTGTAATATGATTATGGAAAGGCACGCAGAGCCAATGTGGGGATAAAGCCACGCAGGTTCAGCTTTCACAGTTTCTGAGGCCTTGCCAAACAACAGTGGAGTCGAAGATGGGCGCGGTAGCATATAGCCCCGTTTCCCATCCCCGCTCATCAAACCGTGCATGCGGATCTCCCGCACACGGCTTTCCGACTGATTTCACCTCAAGGCACACGTCGGGCGGCTGTTTTCATCGGTCTTGGCAGCATAACGCCAATTTCGCCAAATACCTTCTCTGACGGAAACCGTTGGATGCCTTGCGAACGCACCTTATGCCGCTTGACCAGAAAGAGTCTAACGCGATTATAGACATTCCGTTCCACTGCACGGTACGCGATCTGTGTCGTCCCATAACAGAAGTAAGTGCACCAGCCTCGCAGAAGCGCATTCAGCCTGGTACACACGTCCGGCCATGCTCCTTTCTCGCCTGGTCTAAGAATTCCACCCACCTTCTGTTTCAGACGTCCTATACTCTTCTTTGAAGGGCTGGCGGCCATATACGGTTTCCCCGTTTTCTTAAAGTACACGGAGCCAAAGGTGTAACCCAGAAAATCAAAGTGCTCTTTTCTGGCATCTCTTACCACCGTTTTGTCCTCGTTGAGTCTGAGGCCCAGCTTTTCCATGACGTCTTGCGTCCATTGCAGGGATTGCCTGGCCCGTCCTCGACTCAATATAACGAAGTCATCCGCATAGGATACGATCCGTGCCCGAAACGCCTCGCTGCACCCGCTTATTCGCCAGTGCTTCAGAAAGCGATTCATGTAAAGATTCGCCATCAGGGGGCTGACAACGCCTCCCTGGGGGGTCCCGAGCTTGTTCTTTCGCCCACCCGTGATTTTGCCTTGACCATTTCTATCCTGCTCTTGTACCGGAGCCTTCAGCCAAAGCTTAATCAGACGCAGGATATTACGATCTACAATCCTGCGGGCCACACACTTCATAAGGTCTTTGTGCGGAATCGTATCAAAATACTTCGACAGATCCGCATCAACGACATCCGTGTAGCCTTGGCACAATCGCTCGTGAACCTCCTGGATCGCATTTAATGCGCTGCGCTTGGGCCGATAGCCGTATACGTTGGGCTCCAAATCCGCTTCAAAGATCGGTTCGATCACCAATTTGGTCGCTGTCTGAATAACCCGATCCCGTATGTTAGGAATCCCTAACGGGCGATATCCTCCACCGGGCTTGGGGATCATGACGCGCCGTACCGGCTGCGGCTTGTATGTCTTTGCTTTTAACTCCTCTCTGATCCCGGATAACCACTCATCCAAACCCTTTGACTCAATCATCTCGAATGTGATTCCATCGACCCCGGCGCCTCCCCCATTGGCCTTAGCCAATCGGTAAGCATACCGAAGGATGTCCTCCCGATAGATTTTATCGTAGAGTAAGTAAAATCGAAAATCCGGTTCCGCCTTCGCCTTGAAGTAAAGCTTTCGCTGGAAAGTCCGAAATCTTATCAGGTGTTTTGAGGCTCATCGCCAATCACCCTCTCTCATCTCCTTTAAAAGCATACCAGAAGTAAGGGACCTTCCCTCCATCCCGTTTCCGGGGCTTCACAGGTAGTATGTCCCTCTCCGACTCCCGCCCAGACCAGAACCAAAAGCTCTGTTACGGGTCGCTACCCCGCATCCGGGACGGGTCTCCCACGTTACCCAAACTACCTTCCTGACATGCTGTCCTCATTACCCCGGTGGATCGGAATAGGTGCGTTTGACGGTTACTTCCCTATCCCACTGCGGCCTTCCCCGAATATAGGGCGGGTCGGCTTCCACGACTGTCCTTTGGAGGCCTGCTCAAGGTTCACTCGCGTTACGGCCTGTCAGGTTGCTGCAACCTAAAAGTTTACATTTGTCCCCAGGGCTTCACCAAGGAGGTCTCCCTACATTAATGCCTGGGTAGCTACCGGGATGAACCGACAATTTCCCGAACGGGACTTTCACCCGCTGGTAATTTGCGCCCTCGTGGCGCACCCATATCTTGTGGTCACTTGCCGTGATGGAGCGGGTGACTTGTATACGGTCCTCATCCAGTTTTCCACAATTTCTTGCCAATCCTTCCAAAACATCATATTGTTATTGGGAACAGCACCATACCTCTAACCACAACACAAGGAGGGCATAAAATGGAGATCAAAGAAGCGGGAAAACTGATATGGCTGGAGTACCACAGGTTCAATTGAAGAACCTCTGCAGCAAGATACGAGGGTTCTTCCAAATTCAGGGAATGTCTTTCCACTTGAAATTCGCTCGTTAATCCCGCTACCGGGCCATAAAGACTGTGGAATACACTCGCTGGGTATTTTCACAAAAAAAATACGGTCACGTCGCATGAGGCGCTCTTCTCCAGCTTCAGCCAGGCTCGCACCTTGCCACCTTCTTCAACTTCATCAGAGCCAATGTCAACCCTGATTTCCGAAGCTAACCAGGACGAGTATAGGATCCCTCCTCTACCGGCGCTACGGATAGCGGAAAGGGAGTAGGCCCTCAGAAATTCCTTGCCATGACTTTACGGACAATTTATAAACAAGTCATCAAACAACGTATCTTTTGCAACAAAGGTTCAGTATGAAACATGGGATTTTGAGAATTTTGATCTGTATGGCGCTGGTCTTTAGCCTGACCTCCAGCGGGCTGTGCGCTGTCTTGACGCCGCATCGGGTGGAAACGTTATCGGCTGACGGAAAAAGATCAGCAGGTATTGAGGAGAAGAAATGGGTCAGATCTTGATTTGTGAATTAACCAGCCCAACGTCCCTCTGGAAATTCTGATGTGTCCTCATTCTACCTTTTACCTGCTTTACGATTTGAATGACTGCCTAACAGGTAATGCCAAACATATGGCCTCGTTATGAAATCCAGGAACCGGCAGGCTCCCGAAGTGACCTTATATGGTAATATGCCCCCCGCATATCGGGCCCTCCAACGTCTCGCCATCGTTTTTGTTTCTCCCATGCCACGATACAAGACACCTTTCCAGACGACAATTCACAAATCAAAGATCTGACCCCATCTCCCTCAGAACGCTTTGGGTGTACGCCTGATATTACGTTACGACTTCGGGGAAATGACGGTCAAGAAAGAATGACCAGAAATGTTCCCAGCGATTGCTCAGTACAAGAGATCGAAGCGTAAGGACAGTTTGACCGCCATCAATAGTCCATCGCATGCCGGACTTCTTTAACCGAGCGCCAATAAGATTCTTGCAGGCAGCTTTAACGATACCACTTCCGATCGGGAGATTCTTCTGACGAAGCTCGAAATAATTCATCCGTTTCCTGTTGCGTTGGAGGTACTTGAGTTCAGTTTCAATATCTGGGTTCTCTTTGAGTTTGCTCCGTCTATATCGGACAGCCCGAATCACCTTGGAGGCACCATTTGGATCCTCTTTTAAAATGGTCCGTTGCTTTTTGTACCAGATCGTTGCGTCCGCTTCATCCCGAAACATTAGACCAGACAGTTTTGAAAGATGCTCGCAGACATGAAAAAAATCAACCACATGAATAGCATCAGGGAATTTTTTGCGAAAGAATATCCATAAGTCACGCGCCCCATCAGCGATACACACAATATGCCTGAATTTGTGTTTTTGGGTTATGGCTTCGACCTCTTTTTCCAGAAGACGCTTAGCTCGGATTTTCCCGTCCTCTGGCATTCGGCCGATATATACGGTATTTAGCCTATTACCGTCGGCATCGTACGTGGTCACTGTGGCTGCCGTGGCCTGTTTCCATCCCTCTTTTCTGATGGCAACAGATGTGGAATCCATACTCATAGCCAAGGTTACCGCTTCTTCAGGAACTGTTTGCTGGGATTGAACCATGTCAAGGAATCCACTTGTTTCTAAAAAGTCGCCAACGTATTCGAGAACCCTTTTTACAGTTCCTTCTGAGGGTTTCATCAGCATCCATTTTTCACAATGCTTAACAAATTCCCTCAGGGTCATGGATGCCAAGCTGTAACAAATATATTCAGCAGCAGCGAAACTTACATAGTCATTTATGAACTGGAGTTTTACCTCGAGCGGACAGATGCTGCGATTTGCTTTGTTGCTTTGATAAATTCCCCGTTCGAGAGAGATTTCCCCCAACAGGGTTAAGTATTTTCCCAAAGACAGAAATTTACGATAGTGTTTTTGGCCGTCATGGGTAATCGTTTTAGCCTGTTCGTCGTTCTGGGCGAACAACTCGCTGAGCCCGCAGGCACCTGATTTGCCGAGCGTCTCAAAAAACTGTTTTTCAACATACTGCACCCTTGCACCGTCGAATGGGCACCTTGCAAGGGCTTTGAGTTGCTCGACCACGCCAACTCGAACTGCCGATATTATTGCGGATGGGACGCCTCTTGTTTCCATATATGCCAAAATATACTCTTTTTGTCATATATTGTCAAGCTAAAAAACTCGGATGCCCTATTTACGACGGGTTTAGGGACGTAATATGGTGCGTACACCCAACGCTTTTTGGCTGCGACCCTATCTGAGCGTTACGTCTCCCAGGGCCGTCACCCATCTCTCGAAGTCAGTTTTAACGTCTTCCCACGATACCGGCTGCACCATCCTCACCTTGGGTTCCCGCTCCGCATCCTCAAAATAGACCAGGCTCCTGATGACGTGGCCGATGTCCCGGTTCTGATACTTCTCTCCATAAAGCCGGAGACACGCTTCCATGGGATAACGGTGGGATATGACATGGTGCAGGTCAAAAAAGTCCTTTCTGGAGCCCCTCGAGGCCACCGCCGATAGTTTCATGCAGGCGATGTCCTCGATGGCGGCCATTTGGATCCCCGCATCAGGAAGCAGGACCGTGTCCCGCAGCATGGGGTAATCATAGCCGATAAAGCTGTTCTGGACCGTTGCTATGGTCAGATAAACCGTTTCAATGCCAATGGACTGAACAACATAGTCGATTCCCGATGTTTTCAGGAGACGGAAGAGGGTCTCCGGGTCGCCCTGTTTCCGGATAAACCAGTCAAAATCAATCGAGCGTCGATGCCCCAGGTGAATAGCCAGGGCTGTGCCGCCCGCTAGGTAATAGTCCGTACCCTCCAGGGCTTTCCCCAGGATGGCCAGGACCTCTTTTTGTTCGGCGCTCAAAAGTTCAGTGTGCATGCCTCTCGCTCCACAAAGAGGCCCTCTCCCTGGCCCCCCTTGCCCAATCTTCTCGTTTGGCTCTCGATATCCCGGCCATGAGGGCCCAGTAGTTGAGCTCTCGGGGGGGGAGGGTGCGTCTTCCTTTCTTTTCCAGAAATGAGATCAGCCGGTCCTTCGAGTAAGTTCTCAAAAGCCAGCGCATGGCCTCCCAGGTTCCCCGCTCCATGACCCGGGCCATAACAAAGTCGGCATGGATGTCCACCTGAACGTGTTCCGGACGGCAGTCCCAGAACAGAGGAAAAAGAAACCCCGGAACAGTCAAGTTTCCATCCAATTTCTTCTCGCTTGTTCTCATATGCCCTTCCCGCTACGATCTTCCGGCTTTGAGCTTTCAGCTTCTGTCTTTCCTACTCCCCCGCCACCGCCACGGAATCCAGCAGCTCGGCCGTTGGAATCCCATCGGGCGGGTCCCCTATACCTTGTCGATAGATTCGTCGCTCCAATGGAAAAAATCCCCCCGTGTAAGCGGCCTGTCTGTCCCCGCGTTACGGCGCCTGAAATGGGGACCAGCTTATAGATTTGCGGGTTATCAGGGTCCAGACCCACGGACATCAGTTGAATGTCCTGGACTCAAATCCCTCCCGGTTCAGGAGGGTCGCATCCCCTTCATCAGCCATTACCCCCTGGACCAGTCCCAGGTCCCCAAGCTGTTGCCCGATGCGATCCAGTTTTGCATCGGTCCTTCGCATTTGCTCGTCGGTCTTGATCTGGGCTTGTGTCAGCTCCTGGATCTGGTCGGTCGTCTCGGCCTGGAATGCCCTCAACTCGGCGAGCCCCGCAAACATCGCCTCGGCCATCTTGTCCAACTGATCCAACCTGTCCCGTCCTCTTGTCCCGGCCTTTGCTATTGACCCCTTTCAAGGCCATGTTATCCAAAACATGAATCGGTTTCAAGCAGTTTCACAAGCCCATCATGCCCCTGGACGGCCACAGACGCACTTGCGCCCCGTCCTTCCTTCCGGGAATGGAGAACCATTTTCTGTTTCGTCCAACCCATAAAAACAACAGGCGGAGAAGGTGGCCCGAGGAATAAGAGTTTCATTTAGGCATCCCAACAAGAAAAAATCGTCAACAAGGCGAATTTTTCCGAGGTTGTGACCGGATCTGACAAAACCCTATGCTGAGATAGTTCCGTTTTGATTGACGGTTCAAAATGTCTTGGAACTGTCAGTTCAAGTGGAAAAACCGGCAATTGGGATGGAAGCGGCAGATCCATGGGAGAAAAAGCTGGATAATGGAGAAATCGTCACCTTAAGGAACTCCTGACAAGTCAGATGACTCAACTCGACGCCGTGACGCAGTTGCGCATTGAAAAGGGCGTGATCAGACAGGAGGCATTTTACGCTAAATTGCATTCGGTTCAGGCGGAGCATGAGGGGAAGAGGAGGGCCGGAAAAATGCTTTGAGCGGACACACGAAAATACGCACGAAAAACAAAAAGGGCTTCGCCAACTCGGCTAAGCCCTTGAAATTGTTTGGCGGGGACGGCGAGACTCGAACTCGTGGCCTCCGGCGTGACAGGCCGGCGTTCTAACCAGCTGAACTACGCCCCCGGCTCCCTTCCCTTTCTGTCCCTGCGGTTGAGGGAGGCGCCATGGACACATGGTAGGCGGAACGGGATTTGAACCCGTGACCCCCGGCTTGTAAGGCCGATGCTCTCCCGCTGAGCTACCCGCCTGAATCGGGAAGGACAAATAATAACAATAACGATCTCATTCCCTTTTGTCAAGGAAATTCAATTGGCAGATCAGTGGGCTGTGATGCTGGCGGCCGGCCCCTTCTCTGTCTGAGCAATTTCAGTAAAGCAAAAGGGTTTACACTCTTCTTCCCGCGCAAAAAGCTCCCCCTCTTCTTCCACAACCAACGCTTCTCTCAAGACTTCATCCATATGGTCGACAAGGACCAGCTCGACCTTCCTGAGGATTTTTTTCGGTATCTCGACGATATCCTTCTTGTTTTCACTGGGGATCAAAACCTTGGACACACCACCCCGGTGAGCGGCCAGGATCTTTTCCTTCAACCCGCCAATGGGCAGGACCCTTCCCCTCAGGGTAATTTCGCCGGTCATGGCAATCTCCCTGTTCACTGGATACCGTGTCAGGGCCGAAACAATGGAGGTAGCAATGGTAATCCCGGCAGACGGTCCATCTTTCGGGATGGCCCCTTCCGGCACATGGACATGGATATCTACCTTTTCGTAGAAATTGTCGGGAAGCTTCAGGTTTCTCGCTCGGGATCGGACATAGCTCAAGGCCGCCTGGGCCGACTCCTGCATCACCTCCCCCAGCTTTCCGGTGAGGACCAGGTTTCCCTTGCCGGGCATGATGGTAGCCTCGGTCTGAAGGATTTCGCCGCCCACGTCAGTCCAGGCCAGACCGGTAGTCACACCTACGCAATTTTTCTCCTCTGTCCGGCCGTAACGGTATTTGGGGACCCCGAGATATTTCTGGATCGACTGGGCCTTGACCAAGATAGTGGTGTCGCGGCCCATTTTGACCACCTTTTTGGCAACCTTCCGACAAATGGAGCCGATCTCACGTTCCAGGTTCCTCACCCCGGCCTCACTGGTATAATGCCGGATAATCTGGAGAATCGCGCTGTCCGTAAAGGCCACGTTGTGCGGCATGAGGCCGTTTTGTTCCACCTGCTTTTTGATCAAAAACTGCTTCGCAATATTCAGCTTCTCCAGTTCCGTATATCCTGGCAGCCGGATGATCTCCATTCTGTCCTGAAGGGGAACCGGAATATTGTGGAGGTTGTTGGCCGTGGTAATGAAAAAAACATCGGAAAGATCATAATCCAGATCCAGATAATGGTCGTTGAAAGCCACATTCTGCTCAGGATCCAAGACCTCCAGCAAAGCAGCCGACGGATCGCCTCTGAAATCGGTGCTCATTTTGTCCACTTCATCCAAACAAAAGACCGGATTATTGGACTTAGCCTTTTTCAAAAACTGGATTATCTTGCCCGGCATGGCCCCGATATAGGTCCTTCGATGTCCCCTGATCTCCGCTTCGTCTCTTACCCCGCCTAAAGAGAGGCGGATGAAGTTCCTGCGCGTGGCCCTGGCCACGGATCGTGCCAGGGAGGTCTTGCCGACCCCGGGCGGACCCACCAGGCAGAGAATCGGACCTTTTATTTTCTTGGTCAGCCTCTGAACCGCCAGGTATTCAACAATCCTTTCCTTGGGCTTTTCCAGTCCATAGTGATCTTCGTTGAGGATGGCCTCGGCCTCTTCTATCTGGAGCTTTGAACGGGTCTTGTCGAACCAGGGGAGATCGATGATCCAGTCGATGTAGTTGCGCACCACAGCGGCCTCTGCCGACATGGGGGACATCATCTTCAACTTCTTGAATTCCTGTTTCAGCCTCTGATGGGCCTCTTTGCTCACCTTTTTGCGTTTAATCTTCTTCTCGAGTTCGTCCAGCTCCGCCTTGAAGTCATCCTTGGCGCCCATCTCCTTCTGAATAGCGCGGATCTGCTCATTGAGGTAATAGTCCTTCTGGGTCTTTTCCATCTGTTTCTTGACCCGCACCCTCAGCCGATGCTCCAAGCGAAGGATGTCCACCTCGCCGCCCAGTTTTTCAAAGAGCTTGTGAAGCCGCTCGGTCAAATCAACGGCCTCC
>JAGHEC010000051.1 GCA_021159525.1 Deltaproteobacteria bacterium
GTCCAGTTGGGCGGGCCTTCAGGCGGGTGCATCCCTGCGAGTCTTCTGGATACGCCCGTGGACTACGAGAACATCGCCAAGACAGGCGCGATTGTGGGCTCGGGCGGGATGGTGGTCATGGACGAGACATCCTGCATGGTTGATGTGGCCCGCTTCTTTGTGGATTTCACCACGGATGAATCGTGCGGCAAGTGTACTCCCTGCCGGGAGGGAAGCAGACAGCTCCTCTGGATCCTGGAACGGATCTGCCGGGGCGAGGGGGTCCCGGAAGACCTGGACCGTCTGGAAAAGCTGGCCAAGGTCCTCCAGACTGCCTCTCTCTGCGGTCTGGGCCAGACCGTGCCCAACCCGGTGCTGAGTACCCTCAGGTACTTCCGGCACGAGTACGAGGCCCATATTTACGACAAACACTGCCCCACCGGCACGTGCAAGCGCCTGAGCGCGCCGCCGTGTCAGGCCACCTGTCCCATGGGCCAGGATGTGTCCACCTATGTAGCGCTCGTGGGTCACGGCGATTTTGAGAAGGCCTGGGATATCATCCGCAAGGAAAATCCGATCCCCATGGTCCTGGGCCGGGTCTGCCCCCATCCCTGCGAGAGCCAGTGCAAACGGGGAGAGACCGACAAGCCCATCAGCATTTGCGCTCTCAAACGGTTTGTGGCCGACAGAAACCGCGAGAGGCTGAAGCAGATCCAGCCTGCCCGCATCCGGTATCCCCGGGACAAGGTGGCGGTCATCGGGTCCGGACCTGCGGGCCTTAGCACGGCGTATGCCCTGGCCCTCAAGGGCTATCCGGTCACCATATTCGAGGAACTCCCGGTGGCTGGGGGTATGCTGCATGTGGGGATACCCGAATACCGGCTTCCCCGGGATGTCTTGAACGACGAGATTGACGGGATCCGGCGGCTCGGGGTGACCATCCGCTTAGGGATCAGGGTGGGCCGGGATATTACCATCGAGGAATTGAAAAATCAGGGCTATAAGGCATTCTTCCTGGGTATCGGGGCGCACAAGGGGCTGAAGCTGGGCATCCCCGGCGAAGATGAATTCGAGGGTTTCACGGATGCGGTGGCCTTTTTGAGAAGGGTCAATCTGGGAGACAAGAAGGCCCCCGGAAGAAAGGTGTGCGTTATCGGGGCCGGCAACTCGGCCATTGATGCGGCCCGGACATCGCTGCGTTTGGGGGCCGAGGAGGTTCATATTGTTTATCGAAGACAGCGTGAACAGATGCCGGCCAATCCCGCAGAGGTGGATGCGGCCGAGGAAGAGGGGGTCCATATCGATCTTTTAACCTCGCCTGTCCGGATCCTGGGGGAAAACGGGAGGGTGGTAGGTATGGAGTGCATCCGAAACGAGCTGGGCGAGCCCGACAAGAGCGGACGGCGCAGGCCTGTGCCCATCAAGGGGTCGGAGTTTGTCATCGAGACGGATGTGGTCATTCCTGCCATCAGCCAGCAGGCCGACCTTTCTTTTCTCGACGGGGACAACAAGTTCCATATCAGCCGCTGGAATTCCTTTGAAGTGGATGAAAAGAGCCTGGCTACCAATGTCCCGGGATTTTTTGCAGGGGGCGATGCGGTGACCGGGCCGGCCACGGTGGTCCAGGCCGTGGCCGCGGGGCGCCGGGCTGCGGTGTCCATCGACTGCTACCTGCGCGGGAGACCGTACAAGGGCTACTGGTATCCCAAGCCGCACCTCGTGGTGGATCGTATCGAACTGACCGAGGCGGATGAGAAGCTGGTGCGGCCGGTCGCGAAAGAACTCGCGCTGGCGGAGCGGGTCCACAATTTCAGGGAAGTGGAACTGGGCCTGGATGAAGAGGCCGCGCGTCTGGAGGCGCGCCGGTGCCTCCGGTGCGATCTGTAAGGCCCGCGCTCCATAAAATGAGGGTAACCGTTCACGGGGTCTTGAGATTTCCCTGATACACTGATATGCGAAAATCGCATCAGCTCAATAATTCCGGGAATAACAGGGAACGTACTGCCGGGGCAGGAAGATTTTTCTTGTGCTCAGGGCCTCCGGGCTGAGTCGAGCGAAGCGAGCGAAGAAGAGACGGCGCCCTCCCGGCAGTCGCGTCGGAAAAACCCTCCTGGCCCTATTTAACTTAGGTTTTTATGAGAAAGGGAATGCAATCGAAAGAAAAGTTATTACGGTGTCGGATATCAGAGAGGTGTTGCACGCCGAGATCTTTTCCGGTGAAGATAGGGTTAACGCCCCTGTAACAGCAGGCACGGCCAGTGATCTCATGAGCGACATGCTCACCGGACAGAACAGCGGTGTGGTTCTCATGACAGGTCTCTGCAATGTACAAACCATCCGCACGGCTGTGATTGCCGACGTGGCAGCGGTGGTCCTGGTAAGGGCAAAACGGCCGACCCGGGAAATGATCCTGCAGGCCCGGGGGCACGGCCTGGCGCTCCTTTCCACGCCATTTACCATGTTTACAGCCTGTGGGAGGCTGTTTTCCAAAGGGTTGCGGGGAGTCGAGCTCAAGGCCCCTGATTAGCGGTTGCCTTGTTGTGACAATAAGACAAATTTACAGAGCTTGTTCCGGGGGGCGATTGCCTGTTCCATCTGTTGCCCGCCCGCCGATACGGCGTTATTCTGTCGGGTCGAGGCATGTTCGATCCGAGGAGAATATCTGGGAATAAAACCGGATAATGGGCGGCAGGCATATGGCCGAGGTGTCCAAGAGG
This sequence comes from Deltaproteobacteria bacterium, assembly GCA_021159525.1. Lineage (GTDB taxonomy): Bacteria > Desulfobacterota > DSM-4660 > Desulfatiglandales > Desulfatiglandaceae > AUK324. Next base: position 2,697 of record JAGHEC010000051.1, read on the forward strand.
TTTTTTATCAAGGCCAGGGATTTTGTGAGGGCAGGCGAGGGAGCTATCCAGGTTCAGGGTCTCCTTAAATCCATTGGATATGGCGCCGATCTTATTCGACGCATCTCCATCTGCGCCTATGAGGCGGAGATGAATGTGGTCATGCATGGCGGCGATGGCGAGCTCCTTCTCATGATTGAGCCGCACAGGATCGTTCTTGAGGTCAACGACCACGGTCCCGGGATACAGGACATCGAGCTGGCGCTCCAGGAGGGATATTCCACTGCTACGCCCGAGCACAGGGAGATGGGGTTTGGTGCAGGAATGGGGCTCCCCAATATCAAGAAAAACGCCGATTCGCTTGACATACAATCGGGAAATGGAGAAGGGACCTGTCTGACCATCGGCTTTCGGTTGGATGCCGGCTGATGCCCGAAAAAATGAAAGATACCGAACCCGTACGCTATGTACAGATAAATGAGTCCCTGTGCAATGGATGCGTCCTCTGCATGAAGGCGTGTCCTACAAAGGCCATTCGTATAAGAGAGGGTAAGGCCCGCATCGAGGGGGTGTGCATTGACTGCTGCGAATGTGTCCGCGTCTGCCCGAGGGGCGCGGTGCAGGCGATCACTTCCGAACGCCTGGATCTCACGGACAAGGACCACATTATTGTGAGCCCCTCCACGGTGCTGTATTCCCAGTTCGGAGAAGATGTCCTCCCGAATGATGTGCTTTTGGGGCTCAAGCGGATGGGGTTCGGTTATATCCATGACCAGTCCTACACCAGTGAGATCTTCAACCTGGCGGTGGAGCTGTATATCAAGGAGAACCGGGAGCGGTCGGATGCCACTCTTCCCTTCATATCGCCGGTCTGCCCGGTGGTGGTGAGCCTGATTGCCTATCGGTTTCAATCGCTTCTCAGTCATATCCCCCCCCTGGCCACCCCCCGCGAGATCGTTGCCAGAGAAGGAAAGCAGAGAATGGCCGCCCGGTATGGAAAAAACGGAGAGGCCTTCAAGGTTGTGCACATCACGCCCTGTCCATCCAAGATGATCTGCATGAAGGAATCCATCCTGCAGGAGCATTCTTATCTGGATGCGGCCATCGGGATCAATGCCATTTATGAAGAATTGAAGCGAAATATTCAGGATGTGGAGGACGACATTGTGCTTCACCACTCGGGCGGTATTGGTCTTAGCTGGGGCATGTCCGGCGGTGAAATTTCGGGTGTGGACCTTAACTGCCTGGCGGTCTCGGGGCTCCAGGAGACCATTCACTACCTGGAGAAGATCGAGCTGGGCCTTCTTTCGAATATTGACTATGTGGAGTTTCGGGCATGCAGTGAAGGATGCCTGGGGGGATCGTTCACGGTCATGGACAAGTATCAGGCCAAACGATATCTCCAGAAACTGATCCGCATGTTTGGGGTGGAGCGCAGGGTCAAGTATGGCTATGTGAAAAGGCTCTATGAGAAGGGGTGGTTTTTCACTAACAAAAGTGTCGGCTCCACGCCGCGACTGATGGACCTTTCGTCCGCGGACATTGCCAAGGGGATCGAGCGGGTTAAACGCATTGAAGAGATCCTGAAGCTTTTGCCTCAAAAAGAGTGCGGGGCCTGCGGCTGCCCGGATTGCGAGACATTTGCAGAGGACGTGGCCGACGGAAGGACCACCCTCGATCAATGTGTCTTCTGGAAGGACCGGGAAAGAAAATGGCATATAAGGCCGTGATCGTGACTCAGGTGCCGGCGGATGACATCTCCGTGGAGGCATCGGGCGGATGGACGCGGGGCGCACGCTGCACGATCCGCGTCATCCTCGGCCTGAACCGCCTTTGTGCCCGAATGGATCGGTCCAGGCGTTTCAAGGCATAGAAGGACGCGGCGATGCTTAGAAAACCCCCGACAATGGCCCCCTTGGTCGGGTTAGCCTGGAAGGCGCGGGCCAGTGCCCCCCCTGCAAGCGCGCCGGCAATGAGCGCGGTAACAGGCAGAAGGTAGATCAGAAGCGAGAGTATGAGGAACAATCCGCTGGAGATGCTGATCTCGACCCTGTCCCCCTCTGAGGCCTCCAGCTCATTGACCATTTCGACAACCATGTCCTTTGCTGAGACCTCTTGGCACGATTCCCGCGATTGACAGGTGGCGCAGGCCGGGGATTTTTCAACCCTGACCCTGGCCTTGGCGCCCACTACCTCTTCCACTATACCTTGTTCGGCAATCATCAGACCTCCGCTGTGTCCGTAAATAACAATATCGGGTATCAACTCAATAATCAGAATAATCAGGCGGATAACGGTGAACGTAGTGCCCGGTCAGGATGATTTTTCTACTGCTCCGGGCCTCCGGGCTGAGTCGAGTGAAGCGAGCGAAGAAGAGACGGCGCCCTCCCGGCAGTCGCGTCAGAAAAATCCCTCTGCCGCTTTTTATTGAGCCAATACAATATCAGGCTTGACAAAAGAGAACCTTTCAGGTTAAAAAGCAAGCCCTGAAAACGATTGCAGGAGTGATTCAGGGAACATGCTGCATGACTCTAACACCATTAGATCCAAAAACAAACCCCGATTCCGTGAAATCATGATGGAAACATTCAAAACGCCTGCATCTGAAATCGCAGACCGCATCTGCCGCATCCAGGCCCGGATGCAGGAGGCGGATCTGGATGCCCTTCTCATTGTCCAGAGGGTGGACCTCTTTTATTTTTCAGGGACGGCCCAGAACGGGTTCCTTTTTATCCCGGCTGAGGGGGAGCCGCTCCTGCTGATCCGGAAATACATGCCCAGGGCCCGGCTGGAATCCTCTATAGCGAATATGCTGGAAATCCGGTCTCCCAAGGAACTTCCCCGCCGCATTGCCGATTTCTACGGCCGGCTCCCGCGTGCCATAGGATTTGAATGGGATGTGATGCCGGTCAAGGAATCCACCTTCTACCAGGGTCTGTTTCCTGAACAGGGATGTGTGGACGGGTCACCCCTCATCCTCAGGACGCGGATGATCAAGTCCCGATGGGAGCTGGTTCAGATGGAAAAGACCGCGCGGATCTCGGCCAGGACCTTTGAGTACATTCGGAACACCATCCGGCCCGGGCTTACGGAGATGGAATTCGGCGGGATGTATGAGGCCTTTGCCCGCAGGATCGGGCATGCAGGCAAACTGCGGGTCAGGGACTACCAGACCGAGGGGTATCCCTGGCATATCCTGAGCGGCGTAAGCGGCGGAATGGTGGGGCTTCTGGATTCCCCCGCCAGCGGCCAGGGGACATCTGCGGCCTTTCCCGTGGGCGCCGGGAACAAGAAACTGCGTGCCGATGAGCCCATTATGATCGATCTGTGCCTGGCAGCCAACGGGTATCACATGGACGAGACCCGTATGTTCGCCATTGGGTCCATGCCGAAGGAGGCCCTGGACGCCTCCTTGGCCATGATGGACATCCACAACGAGGTTTTGGATCATATAAGGCCGGGCGTTCCCATCAAGGATTTGTTTGATCTTGCCAAGACAAGCGCGGAAAGGCGGGGATACGCTGATTCCTATCTCGGCCCCCCCGGGTACAAGGTCCGGTTCATCGGGCATGGGGTTGGCCTGGAGTTGATCGAGCAGCCCATCCTCAGCATCAAGGAGACCACGCTCCTGGAACCGGGCATGACCTTTGCTCTGGAGCCCAAGATGGTCTTCAAAAACCGGTTCTCTGCAGGCATCGAAAGCGTCTTTACCGTCACTGAGACCGGTCACCGCCTTATCAGCCAGGTGCCTGTCGAGATCTTTGTCTGCTGAAGAGAAGGTCAATATCCACGGCTTTTCAACCGCTTAACCTGTCAGCTCAATAATTGGGGATAAGAACTAACATACCACCGGGACAGGAGGATTTTTCTTGTGCTCCGGGCCTCCGGGCAGTCGCGTCAGAAAAACCCTCCTGCCCCTATTTATTGAGCTATTACCATTTTTCCGCCATCCAGCACATGGAGTTTGTTGAAATCCCGGCATGGGGCTGGATCTGGGCGACCGGATGGGCACATGACGGCGGTGAGCTTGTTTGTCTAAGAATAGCAACAGGTTGGTGAATATTTGGGCCGTAGGCAGGAAAGGTCATGATAAAAAAATTGCCCTGGATCGACACGATGTATCCGGGAGTTTCCTGCGGGGGGAGAGGAAACGGCTCCTGCAATATAGAAAGATCAGTCCGGTTTCTTCCTTTCAATTTCAGCTGTTTTACGACGATAGTTAAAATAGGCTCCAACACCCATCAAACCCAGAATATAACCAATACCACCAAAGACATCCCTGGCGGCAGGACCGCTCTCCCGTGACTCAACCAGGATTTTCATTATTGGCGTGAGCTTTTGGTCCAGGGATTGATCCACGACGCGCCGGATTTGTTCCAGGCTCATGCCGGATGTTGCCGTCTGTACCTCAGACATCTTCAACCCTTCGTTTTTAGAGACCGCAGGTTCTGATTTGGATCCGGGGGGGGCAAACTCGCTGGCAGGGATTGTCCATTCAGCCCGGTGCCCCATACCGGCCTGAAGCACAATTTTCATGGAGGTCCTTCCCGGTATCTTAAAAGAGAATTCCCCCCGGTCATCTGTTTTGCCCTCAAGAAGTTGCTTTCCCGCAAGGTCGTAAACGATAACCTTCCCGCCTTTGACCCGCTTTCCACCGCTGAACTTGCTTTCGGTGAAAATCTTATCGCCTTGCACCCATGCAAAAATGGTTACCCTGTGGGCCATTGCAGGACCTATGCAAACAGTACAGAATATTGCCAATAACATTAATGCAAAAAGTCCTTTGCACGATATGAGGTGATTGGTCGAATAGTGCATTTTCATTTTTTCCTCCCTTGGCAATGAAACCTGTCAGCTCAATAATCAGGGGGATAACAGGGAACGCACCACCGTGGCATAAGGGTTTTTCTTCCGCTCCGGGCCTCCGGGCTGAGTCGAGCGAAGCGAGCGAAGAACAGACGGAGCCCTCCCGGCAGTCGCGTCAGCAAAACCCCTATGCACCTATTTACTGAGCTATTACAATGAAACCAGGTATGAATCATTTCTTAGAATATCCTGGAAGCATATCAGGTTGGACCTTCCTGAGAAATGCCACACAAAATGCCGTAATGATCCCCTCTATGATTATCACGGGAAGGTGCGCAATCACCACCAGATACGATACCTTGAGGAAGTTCTCCTCTGTGAAGGTTAACGCCAGCCCGACCATAGCGGCGGCGAAAAACACGGAAAAGGCGCCGCAGGCGAACGCGGCAGACAAGGCGATGCCGGGCCGCTTGCTGACCAGGCGACCGAAAAGATAGTAAGAGAAAACGGCCGGCAATGCCATGGTCATGGTGTTGACTCCAAGGGTTGTGATCCCTCCGAACTGGAATAAAACGGCCTGGAGCGCCAGGGCCACTAATATGACCGGGAAAGCGCCCCACCCGAGGATGAGTCCGATAATTCCATTAAGGATAAGATGAACGCTCGAAGGCCCGATGGGAACATGGATCAGGGAGGCCACAAAAAAAGACGCGGAAAGGATCGCGGCGCGGGGGATATGGTCGTAATCCAATTTTTTTAGTCCGATGGCCGTGCCCATTGCGGCTAACGCAATCCCTGAGATCAGGACCGGACCGGACAAAACTCCTTCAGATATATGCATAATAATACCGTATCACCTCAATAATCAGGGGGATAACAACTAACGTACCACCGGGGCAGGAGGATTTTTTTCGCCCTCCCGGCAGTCGCGTCAGACCCCCCCCTACCCCTGTTCACTGATGAGCTGTTATGTAAGGCAGACAGTCCCAAATTTCACCAAAAATGACGCGTGAACGGTTACGCATTTTCTTGCGTAACCAACGCCGTCCCGCCAAGGTAGACCAAACGGGCTTGTCCGCGGGACGGGGAAGAGACCAATGCCTGCTTTGTGACGCCCTAAAATTCCGCCGTGGCCCTGAGCCCGAAGATCCAGCCGTCCGGTCCGTCGCCCGATTTCATGGAATCCTTCATGTACTGGACGTCGCCGGTAATGGCAAATATGTCGGCCAGGGCGAAACGGCCGTAAACCTCGAACACGTCCGTATGGTCCACGTCTTGATTCCCGCCCCTGAGGTGGGCATAACCGATCCCGATATTGTCGCTCTCACGTCCCCAGAGGTTTCCGCTGATGTTAAACCCGCCTGAATAGATATCCTTGTAATCAACGGCTGCCTTGTCGTCCTGCCAGCCGAACCGCATCCACGCCCCCAGGATTTCGCCTAATTGCTGATCAAAGGAGATCGCCGCTCCGGTCAACCTCTCCTTTTCGTCTTGGGCCGTGTTGCTGAAATCACTGCTCGTGGTGTCTACAATCAGGCGGTAGTTCCCTTCACCCGGACCGAAATCCACGGTGTAGCCCAGCTGCATTCCAAAAAAGCTGTATGATTCGTCAAGATTTCCCGTTTCGCCATTGGACCCCAAGGCCATGGCAACGCCTTTCACGGAAAAACCGTTGATCTCCCATTCAATGGCGCCGCCGATGTCATAGGAGGGCAAAAAGGCGTTCGGGTTGTTCACCAGGGCATCGTTCATAAACTGCAAGAACTCGTCGTTGGCAAAGGCGTTTTCATCCACGTAGTCGCATGCGTCGATAATGCCGGCCGTTAACCCCAGCGTGTGATCCTCACCGAACGTAAAAGTGTGTTTGTACCAGGCCGTGAGCAGGTAATCGCGGTTTCTGCCGTTAATGTCTTTATAGTCATCCTGCACGTCCGCGGCCCATGGGGCCAGAATGAAGGGGGAGTTGTCCCCTCCCATCAATCCGTTTCCAGCCCCGAAACCGAATTTGGCAAAGACTTCATCCGAGTCGGTCGGGGTAAAGCTGATCTCCGGCTGGAAGACCATGGCGCCTCTTCCTTTGCTGTCAAAACCAGGGGCATCGCTGATGTCCTGATACTGCCATTCCCCGGCGATCATCCCCCCGATGCTAAGTTTGTCGTTGATCTCGTATCCAAACCCATTGGCTGTAAACATAAAAATGCCGAATGCAGTCATTAGGCAGCCAAAATGTAGTTTCTTCAGTGCGCTTATCACTTTTTCCCTCCATTGTTTTTTATTTTTCTTCCCAGTCATGGAATTTTACCCAGATAACGGCGCCCAGCTCGACGTCCTTTTCTTCACCTTTGATTTGCCGTTTTTTATTAGAGGTGTTCAAGGCGGCAAATCCCCACCATCCCGCCTTGGGAACCGCATAGGTAAAAAGGCCGTTTTTGTCCGCCTTTATCGTCTGCGTGATCATATAATCCGTAGGCGCCTCCGCCTTTTTATCCTCGTTGTAGTATTCCACTTCAACCTCGGCAAAAGGGATCGGCTTACCATCCATTTTCACTATTCCCTGGAAGACGTTCCCGGCATAAAGCCCGAACGGTTTTGACAGGGGAACAATCTCGGTCTTGAGGCCGATTTCCTCATCCCAGCCTTCATCATCCCCAAAGGCCGTCACTACGGTTTTTGTGTAATGGACAATAAAGCAGTCCTCGGCCGGTTCCCAGTAGGGATTTGGCTCCATATAAAAGGCATAAACACCCGGCCTCTTGATTTTATAGTCGGTTGTCCACGCCTTGTGACCCATCACCTTGGTTTCTTTCAGACCGCGCAAAAGATCTTCCTTCTTTCCGTTTGCCATGACCGCGAAAACCTTTGGCTTTTCCAATTCCATCCCCACGCCCTCAAAAGGGTGAGAAAAGGAGAGAGTCAGAGTGACATCCTTATTATCCCCCTGCATGACCATGCTGTCTGAGGGAATGACCATCCCGAAGTGGGCAAAAGCCGTTTGTGCGGCACAGAAAAAAAACAAGCCCAAAGCAGAACCTAACAATAATTTTCTCATTACTTTTTCCTCCTTAAAGACTTTTTTGTTAGAACGTAACAGCTCAATAAATGGGGGCAGAAGGGTTTTTCTGACGCGACTGCCGGGAGGGCGCCGTCTCTTTGTGACTTATCAGTGGGGGAAGCCGCAGCTCGACGAAGTCGAGAATGCGGAGGGGGCAA
>JAGHEC010000154.1 GCA_021159525.1 Deltaproteobacteria bacterium
ACTTTGGCTATGTAACCCATTGAAATAATTCATTGCCCGAACTTATTGAGAAGTTACCCCGCGCGGGCATAACATTGCGGGACTTTGGTGGAATTTTCACCGGCGGGACAACAAAATGCATACGCAGCGCTCGTCGACCGCCCCGAGACTCGTAATAGTCTTTATGGAAAGGCAGCAAAGGAGTACCGTCTTATGAGAGTATGTTCTTGGGGCTGGACCAGAACGAATTCCAACGCCCTGCCGCCGTTCCTATGAGCCGTACTCGGTTTTTGTCCCGCCCCCCGGCTGTATTTGGTTTTTCCCGGCCGCGCTATGGGGGGTCACTGCCTCCCTCCAAGACGGGACAATAAAATGCATACGGAGCGCTCGTCGACCGCCCCCTGACTCGTAATAGCCTTTATGGAAAGGCAGCAAAGGACTACCGTCTTATGAGAGTTTGTCCTTGGGGCTGGACCAGAAAGAATTCCAACGCCCTGCTGCCGTTCCCACGAGCTGTATACGGTTTTTGTCCCGTCTTGGAGGGGAGGCAGTGACCCCCCGCGCGGGCGGAACGCATTTCGACTTTGCGTGAAACCTGTTTCATTGCGGGTGTCAGGCCGCCTTGGATTCATTGGACTTCCTTTCGGTCTTCAAATTCCCGCACGATCCTTTCTGCAACCGCCGCTTCCTGCCTGGCGCCCAGGTGTTCCAGCACGCGCCTTGTTTCCAGCCGGTCAAGCTCCTCCTTCAAATCCTCACTGCTTTTCTTCAAAAAGATCGGTTTTACCTTGATGGTCACACAGACATCGATTCCCGCTTGTTTCAGCTTGATGCATTTCATCTGTTTGTACCGTGGAGTGGATATCATGCATTAAGGAGGTTCTTTATGAACGCGACCCTGGACGGGATCCATAACGACGATCCAAGACTCGGGCCGGCCCCTCATACAGATTGTGAAGAGTCTGGTTTAACCTGTTTATAATAAAAGACTAATATGCCGTTCAGCAACCTCACAAGCCGCCTGCCATTCAAAAACCTCAACAAAAAAAGCCCTAATTGGCGTTCTCTTTCTTGCACATCTTATGATTAGAACGCGTCCAAGAATTTCATTGTAAACTCCTTGCCGGACAAGTTTCACGGTCCGGAGATTCCGGCTTTTGCCTGAAGACGGCCGCGGCAAAGCTGACGGCCGAGCGGGTAGGCGGCTCGTGCCAAATTTCGTGATGGAGAACCTCGCCCCGGCAATCCGGCAGGATCTCAAGCAAGCAGGCTAACGCGGAAAAACCGCACACATTGAAGCGGTCCCCGACGCTTCTGGATTCTTTCCAGAAGCCGTCCGCATCCTGATTGACGAGATGGCGGAGGAGATTCCGGTCGTGTGTCCGGGCCTGGGCCTCCATGGCCGGGGCCGGCATGGTGTGTCCGAATTTGGGGCCGATGTGGCAGAAATCAACGCCGGCAATGATGAGCGTATCCTGTTCAGGTTCCCGGACCAGGCTTTTCAAATTTTCGAGAAAACCACCGGCGGTCTCTTGATAGGCCTGCCTGGTGTAATCCGGAAGACCCGCCTGTAATGATCCGCACAGAATGGGGACAATGGCAGGGGAAAGGTCGGGGAGCACGTGCTGCAAAAAGATAGCCTGAAATTCAATGGAGTGCTCGGTCCGATGCACAAAGTCATTCGCTGCGATGATATCCCGGCCCGCTTCCCTCAGCCGGCCGACAGCCTCCTGATCGGCCTGCAGAAGGCCCAACGGGGTCTCGAAATCCTTGTCCGTGAGACAGAAGAGGCTGCCCTGGAGCTGGTGGCCGACGCCGAGGAGAATGATTCGCGCGCAGGCCGTGCCTTTCAATGTCTGGTAGGCGGCTGCATAGCTTCTGAAACCCACGGAGAGATCTATATGGGGGGCCATGAGCGCTGTTATTTTGGTCTCGCTTGGAGCAGGAACCGGATGGCTGTTCAGGATTTTATCCAGTCTGGCTTTGAGCTCAGATGGTGTGCGGGGGTAGCTTTTGCCGCAATGGGAACAGGGCCTGAGGCGCCGGGAGGCGAAATCAGCAATCATTCGGTTTCTCGCCTCCCTGTACCGCTCGGAGTCGAGAAGAAATGATTCGTCGAGATGGGCCACAAGGCGTTGGATCTCGTCAGTGCTGACGAGTGTTCCTCCCTTCTGCCGCATCAATGCGGTCTGAAGGTCTCTGAGGGTTGTGTCGCCGTCCAGGAGACCCATGATCTGGAACAGGGGAAGACCGACGGCCTTTCCCTCTTCCACCAGACCCAGGCCGTCCCGGATGAGGACAAATTGCTGACCCTCATGCTGGATGGGAAAGAATTCGAGGTCACATCTTATGCCGGGTAGTTTCATACCACATGGAAATTCTGGCCATCAGGACAGGACCAGATTGAAGATAAACGGCTCTCGCTGACAGGGTAAACCCGGAATATTGCAATAAAGGAAGGAAGACGGGATCTTCAACTCCCCGTCAATCCGGTACTCCATTACTCCTTGAGCCATTCAAGTTACAGTAAACTATGTCCCCTCCGGGGATAACCGAAGGCGGGTCCTCTGGGCCAGGAGCTTCCTGCCCCAAGAAAGATAAAACACTCATTTTGATGCCCCGCCGCTTGCGGCGGGGAAGTTCATTGGCATCAGCTCAATAAACGGCGCCCTCCCGGCAGTCGCGTCAGAAAAACCCTCCTGCCCCTATTTATTGAGCTGTTACGTTCATTGTTGTCTTGCCGCGATCCGGCGGATGGCCCGGGCTGTTATCTCCATTTCCTCAGGGGTGTTGAACCATCCCATGCTGATCCGGACCGTTCCCTCTGGAAAGGTCTTGAGGGTCTTGTGGGCAATGGGTGCGCAATGGAGCCCGGTGCGGACCAGGATGTCGTATCCGGCGCTCAGGATCTTGCCGGCCTCGGCCGGATAGACCTCCTCTTCCATGAGTTCCAGATTGACGGCCCCGCATCCACCGTAATCATAGCGGTCTCCGGGCGGAAGGATGCTGTCAAAGGTGATCGAAAGGGTCGATGTCCTGGCCTCGGCATCCAATGGTCCATAAACGGTAATACCCGGAACGTCACGAATTGCCGACAGGAAGGCCCGGGTCAGGGCCTTTTCGTGATCCCGTATGGCTTCAATGCCGGTTTCCAGTATAAAATCCACGGCCGCACCCAGACCGGCGATCCCCACATTGTTGCGGGTGCCGCTTTCCAGTATATCAGGAAAAAAATCGGGTTGCACCTCCTTTTCCGAGACGCTCCCGGTCCCGCCCCTGATGAGCGGCCGCAATTCAAGCCCTTTTCGCACATACAGTCCACCGGTCCCCTGGGGGCCTAAGAGGGCCTTGTGTCCGGTAAAGGCCAGGAAATCAATGCCTGCATCCAGAACATCAATGGGAAGACATCCTGCGGTCTGGGCTGCATCCAACAAAAGCGGGATGTGCCCGATGGCATGTTTCACCCCCTTCACGTCCTGGATGGTTCCGCACACGTTCGAGGCATGGTTAAGGACCATAAGTGCCGTGTTCTTGCGGATCAGGGGCATTAGCGTTCCAGGGTCGAGTTGGCCTTTGATATCGCATGGGGCAATGGAGAGGGTGATCATGCCTTGTGTTTCCAGATGGCGGAGGGGCCGAAGGACCGAGTTATGCTCCATGGAGGTCGTGATGACATGGTCCCCGGGATTGAGAAATCCGTAGATGACCGTGTTCAAGGCCTCTGTCACATTCATGGTAAAGACGATCCGGTCGGGATCGGGGATGTTGAACATGGCGGCCAGGCTTTTTCTGGCACGTGCCACAGTGCGAGCGGCCTCCACGGACTTCCGGTGTCCGGATCGCCCCGGGTTGGCCCCCACGCGGGTCATGAAATGCGTCATAGCCTCAATGACCCGGGGCGGCTTGGGAAACGATGTGGCGGCATTGTCGAGATAGATGAAGCGGGTCATACTGAATACTGGATGCCCGATGCCGGACTTTGGGTGACAGCAGAGCTGCGCAGGATTGGGATAAGGAAGCGGCGCCCAACAACAGCGAATGGCATCCAAGACCTCAAGATTCGGCTCTCATGGCATTCCTAAGATTTTCAGTGCTCGGCCGGTCAACCTTGAGCGTTGCTGGATCGATCACCACGCCGTAGTCCTCACGCGCCTTGTCAATGCTGACATACCCATCCATCACATCCTGCTCCACCTGATCGACATCTCGTTCAAGGGGGTTTCCGAATCCGCCGCCGCCGGCGGTATCCATGGTAACCCGATCGCCCGGGCCGAACTGGGACAGGCCGTAGGGATTGCCGTCCTTGTCATTGATCCGGAAGCGTGCTTTGGCCCCGGGTTTGCCCCCGAACAGACCCTCGGGCGGATAGCGGTATCTCCCCGACTGGATGCCCAGGCTGACGGGCGGAAGGGGGGCGTATTCATCGTCAGGGGCTCTGAAAACTTCACGTCTTCCCAGGCCGCCTCTCTGTTGGCCCGGACCCCCGGAATCGGCCAGGATTTCCCGTTGCTCGACGATCAGGGGAGTGTCGCTTTCAAAGATCTCCACCGGCGTATTAGCCCCGTTTGCCGGGAAAATATAATGGTGATAGCCGTCGTTCCGGGCGCTTGCGCCCATGCCGCCGCCTCGGATAATGACCGTATGCCAGGGCACGGCATCATGTCGCTTGCCGTAAAATACATTCATGGTGGCAGGGGTCCCGCCACTCCCTGCAATAACCCGGTGCGGGAGGGCCTCGGCCATGGCCCGGTAGATGATCTCTGTCATAAAATGCCCGATCTGCATCCTGGCAGCCACCGCAGCAGGGAAGCGGCAGTTGACCACGCTTCCCTCGGGAGCGCTCATCGTAATGGGCAGGGTACACCCGTCGTTGTTGGGGATGTCAGGATCGAACATGCTCTTCATGGCCATGAACACATAGGCGTAGGTGAAGTTGTAGACCACGTTTCCTCCCCAGTTCACCTGGGGGGAAGAACCGTTCAGATCCACGTGGATGCTGCTTCCGGCAACCTCGACAGCGGCCTTGATGATCACGTCATCCTTGCCGGCCATCTGCTCCACAATTCCTTGGGCGCGGTACACCCCGTCAGGCGCCTTTTCGATAGCGTCCCGCATACTCTTTTCAGTGCGGTGAATGATCTCGTCGGCGAGATCATCCAGACTCTCGAGGCCGTACTCCTCCATCATCTGGCAGACTTTTTCTGCGCATACATGGTTGGCCGCAATCTGGGAACGGATGTCGCCGGCTACCTCGTCAGGGGTCCGGACATTCCACCGGATCATGTCGATGACAGCCTGATTGAGTACGCCTCCTTCCTCCAGTTTGACCAGGGGGATAAAGAGGCCGTCTTCAAACACATCGTGGTTGTCGGACGAGACCCGGCCCCCGATATCCGAGTGGTGAAAGACGCATGCGGTCCATGCGGCGAGCTTTTCTTTATAAAAGATGGGACTCATGACACAGACATCATTGAGGTGTCCGGCAAGGGCCCATGGGTCGTTGGTGATATAGACATCATCCGGCCCAAAGCTGTCCGGGGGAAGGTTTCTGATCAGCTTTTTGATCCCCAGCGCCATGGCCCCGGACTGGCCGGGGGTGGCAAAGGATCCCTGGGCGAGCTCTCGGCCCTTGCGGTCTGTAAACATGCAGGTGTAGTCGTGGGCATCCCGCAAGAGGCTCGAAAAAGCCGTGCGGGCCACCGCGGTGTCTGCCTCATCCACGATGGAAATGAGACGGCGCCACAATATCTCCAGGGTAATGGGATCGAATGTCTGACCCATGTGTTTCCTCCTAATTCCAAAAGAGCTTTTGCTGATGACAGGGCATGACCAAACCGGGGGCATTGGCGGGCAGGCGTACACTCAACATAAAAAATCTATGCGTTGGCCGGGTTGCGCCTGCTCTGAGGACTTCTTGAGATGGAGCGCTTTGGATCCCGTTGTAACCTGCATGCCATGTCCTATCGAAGATGAACTGTTGAACCTTGCATTACAGTTCTACCCATAAAAAACCATATTCATCCACACTGACGGATGCATCTTCGCCGACCACGACTGTAGATTCCCTCTCTTCGATAATGGCCGGACCCTTGAAACAGGCGCCCGGAAAGAGCCGGTAACGGTCATAGACCGTGTAGGGAATAAAGTCTTTGACAATGCCCGAATAGGCCTGTCGCTTGCCCTTGACCGCATGGTTTAGCGAGGTGCCGCTCGCCGCGATCTTAGGGAGTTGCAAAAGCCGTTCGGGAAGGCTCGCCCTGACCTTGAAATTGATGAACTCCACAGGGGAATCGGGATAGGTGCGGCCATAGAGTTTCTTATAGGTCTCGTCAAAACGTTGTCTCACCACGTCTTTCTGAACGTCGGTAAAACGCTTTTCCGGGATGGGGATGGTGGTCTCCGACCCCTGGCCGACAAAACGGGCGTCAACCGACCGTTCGAACCGGATGGCTTCGGCTTCTCCTGATTTCTGGAGGGTCCTGGCCCCCTCGGTCTCCATTTCCTGATAGATCTTTTCGATCTCGCTGAAGTCAGCGTCCTTGAGCGCCACCTTGTGGCTTCTTACCATGTCGAATGCCCGGGGCGCGGTAAAAAACCCGAGGGCAGAGCCAACACCCGCATTAGGCGGCACAAGAAGTCTGGGGGCGCCCAGCTTTTTGGCGAGGCCGTAGGCATGAACAGGACCTGCCCCCCCAAAAGCGGCTACGGTGACGATCTTGGGGTTGCCGCCTTTTTCGGCGATGTGGGTCTTGGCGGCCCCGGCCATGGTCTCGTTGATCAGGTCGTGGATGCCCCAGATGGCCTGAATCAGGGAAACGCCCAAGGGTTTCGCGATCTTTTCTTCGATGCCGCGCCGGGCTGCTTCCCGGTCCAGCCGCATCTCCCCTCCCAGAAAGTAGTTTTCATCCAGGTACCCCAAGAGGAGATCCGAATCGGTGATCCCGGGTTCGGTCCCGCCCCGGCCATAACAGATGGGACCCGGATCGGCCCCTGAACTCTCCGGGCCGACCTGCAAGGTCCCCATTTTGCTGATTTTGGCGATGCTGCCGCCCCCGGCCCCGATTTCCATGAGGTCCACAACCGGGACTTGGATGGTAAGCCCGCTCCCCTTCATGAATCGCTGGACCCGTCCCACCTCAAAGGTGGGGACCACCCCTGCGGCGCCCTTCTGGATCAGACACGATTTCGCGGTGGTGCCGCCCATGTCGAAACAGAACATCTCGGGAATGTTAAAGAGCTTTCCATAATACTCCCCCGAAATTACAGCGGCCGTTGGCCCGGATTCGATGATCCGCACGGGAAATTCCGCCGCGGTTTCAATGGAGGTAATTCCGCCGCTGGAGAGCATAATGAACAGCTTTGACTGAAATCCGATGGACGAGAGCCGGTTAGAGAGTTTGGAGAGATACCGGCCGGTCAACGGCTTAACATAGGCATTGGTGACTGTGGTGCTGGTCCGCTCGTATTCCCGGATCTGGGGGAGAACATCATAGGATATGGAAACAGAGAGATCAGGCGCTTCTTTCTGAATAATCTCCTTGATTATCAACTCATGGGCCGGGTTCTCAAAGGAATTGATAAGACACACGGCAATAGATTCCACACCCATTGCGATGAGCCTTCGGACCACGTCCGTGGCCTCGGATGGGTCCAGGGATTTGATGACCGTGCCGTCGCTCCGGACCCGCTCATCCACCTCCAGCCGGAAGCGTCTCGGCACGAGGGGTTTGGGAAATTCGGCAAACACGTCATAGGGCGCATACCGGATTTCCCTGCCCAGTTCCAGGACATCGCGAAAGCCTTTGGTGGTGATCAACCCGGTCCTGGCGCCCTTTCGCTCAATAATGGAATTGATGACCAGGGTTGTACCGTGGATGACCTCTTCCAGGTCCCGGACAAATTCAGGGACCATCTGCTCCAGTTGACGGATACCCTGTTCCACGGCGTCCGAGGGATCGGCCGGCGTGGTAAGACACTTGTTGATGGTGATCGCGCCGGTGCGGTCATTGATGAGCACAAAGTCGGTAAATGTGCCGCCGATGTCGCACCCCAGGCGGTAGGATTTGTCAGACATTCATTCCTCCCTTTTTTTGTTTCAGGGCCGTCAGGATCTTTTCCGGTGTAATGGGGAGGTCACGGATCCGCACCCCGATGGCGTCGTAAACGGCATTGGCAATGGCCGGGGCCGTGGGGACCAGGCCCGGTTCGCCCACGCCTTTGGCGCCGTAGGGCCCGTCTTTGTCATCCGGTTCCACAATAACCGGCTCGATAGGGACCACATCCATGGCGGTCAGCATCTGGTAGTCGCGAAAGGAGGGGTTCATGACCCTCCCGTTTCGGACCTTGATTTCTTCGGTCAGGCCGTAACCCACGCCTGTATATCCGGCCCCATAGATCTGTCCCAGAAGGAGCGTGGGGTTCATGGCCTTGCCCACATCGTGGGCCGCCACCAGGTTGAGAATCCTGACATCGCCGGTCTCTTCGTCCACCTCCACCTCCACGCCGGTGGTCCCGAAGGCATAGGTCATGGAGAGGTTTCCTTTCATTTCCCGGTTGAGCATCTCGGTGGGCGGATCATAGAAGGCCTCGGCCGCCACGACCCGGCTCTCTCCGATCCCCACGTGGAGGCCGTTTCGCAGGATATCCGATATGGGGACCCTGAAGTAGGGATGATCCGGCTCTTTTTTGGGAAAGATCATTCGGTCCCGAATGTCCAGATCCTCCGGATCGGCGATCAATCCGTAGTCAAGATCCGGTTCTGCGAACCCAGGGTCCTTCCGCTTCATGCGCTTGAAATTGAGCTTCACAATCTTGGGAATGATGTCCACGGCCATATCGAGGATCTGCCGCTTGGCCTTTGCGCAGGCAATGAGGGCTGCGTTCCCGGCCATAAAGGTATGACGGCTCGCGTGGGTCCCGGCGTCCCACAGGGCCAGGGCTGTATCCCCGAAGGTAATGAACACATCCTCCGGCCGCACCCCCAATGCCTCGGCCACGATCTGGGAGATGACCGTAGGTGATCCCTGCCCCTGATCGGTCCCGCTTTCGATGACGTCCACATGGCCGAATTC
Organism: Deltaproteobacteria bacterium; assembly: GCA_021159525.1. GTDB lineage: Bacteria > Desulfobacterota > DSM-4660 > Desulfatiglandales > Desulfatiglandaceae > AUK324. The sequence continues at coordinate 9,051 of JAGHEC010000154.1, forward strand.
ATCCAGCTTGACCATGATCCCGTGGCCGTCCGATTTGGTCACCCTGGCCCCGCCGGCCACATGGATAAGGGAAGCCATGCCCAGGCCCCGGGTTTTTTGCCTGGCCTTCTTTTTTTCATCCCACTGAAGCCGTTCCTTGACTGCACGGATGCATTCCTCCAGGCCGCAGGAGGTGATCTTGAGATTCATGGGGGTCTCGTCTCCGGGCTGGTTGCGGTTAATGAGACGGAATTCGGCCGGGTCGATCCCCGCGGCCTCGGCCAGGGAATCCATGGAGGTCTCCACCGCAAAAGTGGCCTGTGGATTGCCGTATCCCCGCATGGCCTGAGCATAGATATTGTTGGTGTACACGCACGTGGCCTTGAAATAGACATTGGGGACCCGGTAGAGAGAAGACATGGGCATGATCATCACGGACGGCGTGGTGGCCCCCCATGAGGTGTAGGCCCCGTTGTCCAGGACTGCCTCGCAGTGTCGGAAGACGAGCCTTCCTTCGCGGTCGCACCCCTGCTCAATGGTGAATACTGCCGGTTGCCGCGGGGGCAGGGCGCGGAATTCCTCTTCCCGGTCAAAGAGGATCTTGACCGGCTTTCGGGTGTTCAGGGCAAGCTGGATGGCGATGAATTCATAAATGTCAGTATCCAGCTTGGTGCCAAAGCTGCCCCCCACCACGGGGTTGACAACCCGGATCTTCTTGCCGGCAAGGCCGATGCGCGAAAAGTACTCGGAGATACGGCCGATATGCCCGAAAATGACATTGGTCGGGCTGTAGAGGGTCAGGTTGTTGCTCTGGTCAAACTCGGCAACACAGCCGCTGGTCCCCATACAGCATTGGTTGACCCAGGTGGTGCTCACATGATCTTTGGTGACAAAGGCCGCCTCCTTTCGGGCCTGTTCCATGTCTCCTACGGAGAATTTCCACGGGAGGGGGAGGATATTGCTCTTGACAGGCCTGCCCCTGGCATCTGTTTCATGCACAAGGGGCGCCCCCTCCTTCATGGCCTCGATGGGATCGAATACGGCGGGGAGCGGTTCGTACTCCACCTCGATGAGACTGAGGGCCTCTTCTGCAATCTCCGGAGTGATGGCCGCTACTGCGGCTACCTCGTCCCTGAACTGACGGACCACATCCTTTTTGAGCACTGTTTGGTCTTTCAGAAAACCGACCCTGACATCTGGGATGTCCCGGCCGGTCAGGACGGCCCTGACCCCCTGGAGACGTCTCGCCTTGGAGGCGTCGATGCGCTTGATCCTGGCATGGGCATGAGTGCTGTAGAGTATTTTCCCATAGAGCATTCCAGGACGTCTCAGGTCATTGATGTAAACCGCCTTTCCGGTTACCTTGTCTGCCTCGATGGTCCTGGGAATGCTTTTTCCTACAAACAGATAGTCGGGCATCTTCTCCTCCGTTTCTATTCTTTCAGCTTGGCGGCCATTTGAATGGATTCGACAATCTGTACGTATCCGGTGCACCTGCAGAAGTTGCCGGCAATGCTCTTGCGGATGTCTTCCTCGCTGGGATCAGGGTTCTGGTCCAGGAGCGCCTTGGCCGACATGATCATCCCGGAGGTACAGAATCCGCACTGGACCCCGTTGTTTTCCAGGAAGGCCTTTTGGATGGGGTGGAGGGTCCCGTCCTTTTCAGCGATCCCCTCGATGGTGGTCACAGACCTTCCTTCCACTTCGGGGATGGGATACAGACACGAATTGACCGCCTTCCCATCTACGAGGACCGTACAGGCCCCGCATTCTCCCACGCCGCACCCTTCCTTGGCGCCTGTGAGTTCAAAATATTCCCGCAACGTCTTGAGTAGGGTCCAGGTCACAGGCACATCGGCCGTCACAGGATCCCCGTTGAGGGTGAACGATACAGATACCTTTTTCATGCTGATCTCCTTGCAAAAGAAAATCGAGTTAGGGCTTGAGGAATTTCCCGCAATCCCTAAATCCCCTGACTTGCAATTCCTCAATGAGTCTTTTTTATCCTTTCTGCGGCCAGTCTGGCCATGCGGGGGACATAGACCTCAATGATTCGGGCCCGATACCATGCCTCGCCCCTCAGACTGTCCCTCAGCGTGCAGCACTCGGGGGATGCCGCAATCCTGCCAGCCTCTGCCAGGACGGCGTCCTCCATGGGCTTTCCCGCAAGGAATTCTTCGGCCTTGTAGGCCCGGATCGGCGTAGGCGCGGCCACGGTCAGGGCGATCCGCGAATCTGAAATCGTGTCATTGTCGAGCCGCAGCGATACAGCGATACCCACAATGGGGAGATTCATGGCCTTCCTGCGGGACTGCTTCCAGTACGCACTCCCGAACTGTTCCATGTGGGCAGGTATATTGATCTCGGTGAGCACCTCGGTTTGTTTGCGGACGGTTCGGTAGGCGCCCGTAAAAAATTCGGTGATGGGCACGCGGCGTTCTCCGTCGGGGCCTTGCAAGGTTACCCGGGCGTCAAGCGCCAGAAGCGGGCCGGCCGTATCGGCTGAAGGCGCCGCATTGCAGATGTTCCCGGCGAGGGTGGCCACATTGCGCACCTGTACGGATCCGATCCGGGATGCCCCCTCGTACAGGGCCGGCAGCTCATTTTGAAGCAGCTCGGATTGCTCCAGCATCCGGTGGGTGGTCAGGCCCCCGATATGGTAATGGCCGTTTTTCCGGATGTATGCCAGATCCGTAAGTCCTCTCAGGGAAATCAGCACCTCCGGGGCCTTTTTCGTATTTCGGATTTTGACCATTACGTCGGTGCCCCCGGCGATGAGGCCGGCCCTGGGCCCATATTCTTGCAGGAGGCGGAAGACCTCCTCCAGGCTGTCGGGTCTCTTGTAATCATAGTCGATCATGTCAACACCTCTCCTCAATCCATCTCCCGGTTGTCAAACACCCGCTTGCTCTTTCTCTCAGACCTGGGCAGGGAACCATATTCAAAAAGGACCACATCCACGCTCACCATGATCTGTTTCTTGATTTCGTCCTGGATTCTCTTGACCAATTCTGCATCTCTTTCCGGCCCAACCCCCTGGGCCCGCTCCACTTTGAGGGTCATGTAGTCTTTTCCGTCTGCTTTGCGGTTTAGGTGGATCTGGTATTCACTGCCGATCCCTTCCATCCCGGACAGGGCATGATCCATCTGGCCCGGATAGATGTTGACTGCCCTGAAGATGATCATATCGTCGGAACGGCCCAGGAGACGGTCATGCCTCGGAAAGATGGATCCACAGGGGCAGGGGCCGGGGATGAGCTTGGTAAGATCCCGCGTCCGGTAGCGGATCAGGGGAACCGCCTCCTTCTTGAGGGTGGTCACCACCATCTCGCCGGTCTCTCCTTCGGGCACGGGCTCCAGGGTATCCGGGTCCAGGATCTCCAAGATGTAATAATCGGCCCAGTAATGAATGCCGGTGTGAAAGGGGCAATCCAGACCCGTGCCCGGGCCGTACAGCTCTGTCATGCCCGGGATATCGAACATGTGCTCGATACCCAAAAGATCTTTTATGCGCCTCCTCATGGCATCGCTGGACCGCTCGGAACCGAAGATCATCTTCTTGAGACAAATCTGGTCCCGGAGCCCCCGTTTGTGCACCTCTTCCGCCATCAGAAGGCCCATGGACGCGGTACAGCACATGACAGAGGTCTGAAAATCGACCAGGAACCGGCACTGCATGTCCAGGTTTCCGGGACCGGCCGGAATGGCCATGGCGCCAAAGGCCTCGCACCCCATCTGAAAGCTGATGCCTGCGGTCCAGACCCCGTATCCCACAGCGATCTGCACCCGATCCCGCGGTGTCAGCTCGGCCATCTCGTAGCATCTCGCAAAAATATGGGTCCAGTCCTGAATGTCTTTCCGGGTATAACACAAGACCTTGCGTTTGCCGGTGGTTCCTGAGGAGGCGTGAATGCGGACCACCTTTTCAAAGGGAACCGAGAGCAGGGGGAAGGGATAGCCTTCCTGCAGGTCTGCGGATGTGGTAAAGGGGAGCCGCCTTAGATCATCAAGGGACCGGATTTGCTCCGGTGTGACCCCTGCGTCATCCAGTTTCTTTTTGTACACAGGCGATCCATGGTAGGCATGCCCTACAGTCCATTTGAGGCCTTCCAGTTGGAGGGCCTTCAGTTCGTCTTCCGTTTTCAGGTCAGGCATAAAGCGTGTTGGCATCTTCTTGTTTACCTCGTCCTCCTTTTTTTCATTGGAACTGAACGTCGGGGATCCTGTATCTGGATCCCAAGCACCAATCATCAATCATCAGTATCAGCTCAATAATCAGGGGGATGACAGCGAACGTATCACCGGGGCAGGATGATTTTTCTTCCGCTCCGGGATGAGTCGAGCAAAGAGAAGAAAAGACAACGCCCTCCCGGCAGTCGCGTCAGAAAAACCCTTCTGCCCCTTTTTATTGAGCTGTTACAACCATCAATCAACAATCCTATTTTGCCATATTCGGTATGATCAGGACGATGTCCGGAAAAATGATCAAAATAATAATTGAAATAATACAGGCCATTAGAAAGAAGCTCACACTCTTGAAAATGGTAACGAGTTCGATCTCAGGGGCCAGGGCCTTTACCACATAGATGTTGACGCCCACCGGGGGCGTGATGGCCCCCATGGTGGTCACCATGGTCAGGAGGATGGAATACCAGATGGGGTCAAAGCCAAGGGCCATGCCCAGGGGAAAGAAGATGGGAATCGTCATGACCAGAAACCCCAGGGAGTCTACAAAACATCCTCCGATCAGGTAGATAAGAAGAATAAAGATCAGAATGATATAGGGCGAGACCGGGAGCGAGGATGCAAATTCGGCAATCATGAAGGGGATGCGGGTGACGGCCAGGAATCGGCCGAAGATGATGGCCCCGGTGATCAGGAAAAAGACCATGCTCGTGATCTTGAGCGTATCCAGCATGGAACTGACAAATTTCTTCCAGGTCAGTCTGCGCGTGACGACCGTAACGGCCAGGGCAAAGAAAACCCCGACTGCCCCTGCCTCGGTGGGGGTAAAAAGACCTGAATAAAGGCCGCCGATGACCAGCGCAAAAATAATTACAGCCTCCACCACGCCCCATAGGGAACGCCACCTTTCCCTCCAACTGGTCTTGGGGGCTGATGGGCCGTAGTGGGGAAAGATGCGGCATAGGATGAAGATGGTCAGGACAAAGAGGAGGCCTAAGACAACAGCGGGAAGAATGCCCCCCAGGAATAGATCGATGATGGACTGTTCGGTCTGGAGTCCAATTACAATGAGAACCACGCTGGGCGGCATAACCGTTCCCAGGGTCCCGCCGGTTACCACGGTCCCGCTGCTCAATCGGGTGTCGTAGTTGTATTTTTTCATCTGAGGGAGAGCCACGGTTCCCATGGTGGCGGCCGTGGCCGTGTTGGAACCGCAGATGGCCGCAAAGAGCTCATCCGCTCCGATAGTGGCGATGGCCAGTCCTCCCCGCCACTGGCCCACCCATTTATAGGCCGCGGCGTAAAGCCGCTCTGCAATTCCTGAGTTAAAGGCTATATAGCCTAAGAGGATGAAGAGAGGAACTACGGTAAGCCCATATTTGGAAAACGTGGTCCAGACGTCATTGGCCACCAGATTGATGGCCGCCTCGAAGGAAACCGCATACCAGAAACCGCAGAATCCCACGATCCCCATGGCAAATCCCACAGGCATGCCGAGCAGGAACAGGACCAGAAGGAGAACCAGGATGCCTAACAGCCCGATCATGGTCATGCTCATGAGGCTTCCTCCTTTTCGGGAAAGATGGATTGAAGGAGGCTGATGAGAAATATGAGGGAAAGAGTTGCGCATCCCAGGGCCACGCCGTAGACAAAGGGGTAATAGACGATCCTGAGGGTCTCAGTGATCTCTCCTGTACGCCACAGATTTGTGGCGTACAGGGTGATGCGCCATGAAACCAGGGCGAAAAAAACCATGCATACAGCGCTGTTGATCCCCTCCAAGATCTTTCGGGTTGTGGGAGAGAACCCCAACACCACGAGATCCACGGAGATGTGGCCGCGATGGAGCTGGGTGTATCCCAAGGCAAAGGCCGTCAGCACGGCCCCGAAATAACCCATGAGTTCATAGGTACCCTGGACGGGGGCCCAGATGGTCCGGAGAAAGATGTTGGCGCAGGTGAGAAAGATCATCACGATCAGAAGCCCACACCCGACGGCCATGAGGAGACGATTGAGCGCCAGTGCAAATTTGCCTAAAAATCTCATTACGTTCCCTTATAGCAATCCCGATCCCTCATCCGCTGCCGGTCACAGGCATACGTTGTGCAGCGGAAAGAGGGAAGGGGATATAGGACTATTCCGCCTGATGCTTCTTGGCAAGGGCCTTTATATCCTCCACGATGGCCTTGCCGGGAAGACCCTTGGCATTGGCTTTTTCGACCCATTTATCAATAATGGGCGCCATTTTTTCGTTCCACCGGGCCATTTCAGCAGGGGGAAGCTCAAAAATCTCGATATTGCAATTTTTCTTGGACCAGGCAATGGATTCGTTGACATGATTATCCATATACTGGCCGGTCCATTTGGCCTGCTCCACCCGGAGATCGTTGAATACCTTCTTGACGTCGTCCGGCAGGCTGTTCCACTTGGCCATGTTCATGACCACGGCAAACGGATAAATAGGGCCGTTGAAGATGGTAACGTACCGGCAGAGTTCCGCATACTTGAAGTCCATAAGGGTTTCCAGGGAAGATGCGGCCCCCTTCACGATCCCTTTCTGAAGGGCCTCAGGGGTCTCGGACTGGGGCATGCCCACAGGCGCGCCGCCCAGGGCCTTGATCACCTGGGCCACGCCGCCCGATGCGCGGAGCTGGAGCCCTTTGAGTTCCTCCAGATTGCGTACGGGTACATTTGCATAGATATTCGCAGGGGCGCAGGTGAACATGGTGAGGACCTTGACCTTGGCGAATTCTTGGGGTTTGTACTTTTCATAGAGGTCCCAGAGGGTCAGGCTGGCCACAGTAGCATTGGGAAAACCCACGGGGAGGGCCGTGGCATTGGTCACGATAAACCGCCCCGGCTGATAAGCCATGCACAGGCAGCCGATATCCGCGCTCCCTGCGATGACGCCGTCCATCATCCCCTTGGCGTCAACCAGTGTTCCTCCGGGGAAGGTATGGACAGCGACCTTTCCATTGGTCCGCTTTTCGACCTCGGTTTTCCACCGCTCCATCTGGACGCAGGGGAACGTCGGGGCAGGCGGAAAATTGGCATAGGTGAGTTTGATCGGCCCTGCAACAACACTTGCCGGCATACATGCAACACCCACCAGGGTTGCCAGAAACATACCGGCCATGATGAATCCCAAACTTCTTTTCATGATTCAGACCTCCTTATTTGATGGACGAGTTGTTGGCCAAAACCGGAACGTAAATGCTCTTTTCACCCCCTTTCTTGCTTGCGGTCCTCTATAATGTGCCTGAAATCAGGAATGCCTAAGCGCGGCCTCACGGCTCCAACGTATCACCTCAATAATTAGGGGGATAACTGCGAACCTGGTGCCGGGGCAGAAGAATTTTTCTTCCGCTCCGGGCCTCCGGGCTGGTCTCTTGAGTGACTTATCTGCGGGGGACACCCGCCTGCC
>JAGHEC010000363.1 GCA_021159525.1 Deltaproteobacteria bacterium
GCCAAGGAATGCTGGCCTGACAGACGGCTGGTGGTCGCTTTTCAACCGCACCGGTACACGCGGACATCCGCCCTGCTGGACCGTTTTGCCATTTCCTTTAATGATGCGGATGTCCTGGTGGTCTCGCCCATCTATCCAGCGGGCGAGAGTCCTATTGAGGGGGTTACGGCAGAGCGCCTGGCCCGGAGCGTCAGGGATCACGGGCACAAGGAGGTGGTCTTCTGCCCTGTCCAGGAAGACCTTGTTCCCTGTTTGCTGCAACTTGTGAGGCCCGGGGACCTTGTGATGACCCTCGGGGCCGGCGACATCCATCGGGAGGGCATGCGGTTCTTTGAGAGGATAGGATCCGACCGGGGTTAGAGGCAATGGACCATGGATGCCAGTCAGAAAACCGAGCTTTTCCGGATCGCCGGAGGACAGGTGCGGTTTCGTGTACCCATGAGCCGGCATACCACCTTCCGGGTGGGGGGGGATGCAGAGGCCCTGTGCCGAGCGGCGGATTTGGAGTGCCTGTGCCGGGTATTGGCCTTCCTGACGAGGGAAGGCATTCCTTATCTGGCGATCGGAAAGGGGAGCAACCTCCTTGTGAGGGACGGGGGGATCAGGGGCGTGGTGATCCTCCTTTCCGGGAAACTGGCCTGCATTGAATGGAAACCGGACGGCCATGTCCTGGCCGGGGCAGGGCTGTCCCTCGCGGATCTCCTGACAGGGTGCAGACAGACGGGCCTGTCAGGCCTTGAATTTCTGGCAGGAATCCCCGGTACGGTGGGCGGGGCCGCGGTCATGAACGCGGGGGCCTTTGGAAATGAGACAGGGGACTTGATTGAAGAGATGAGGGCAGTGGATGCCGGCGGGCATGTGCATGTGTATGACCGATCGCAACTCGTGTTTTCCTACCGGCGACTGGATATGGAGGCGGGGTCGGTTATTGCACAAGTGGGATTCCGGCTGACTTTTGCTGCGCCGGAAAGGGTGGCGGACAGGATCGGGAGCTATCTCAAGAGGCGGAAGACCTTGCAGCCCATTGCGGAGGCGAGTGCGGGGTCGGTGTTCAAGAATCCTCCTCATGATTATGCAGGCAGGCTTATCGAGCAGGCCGGTCTCAAGGGAAGACGCGTTGGAGGGGCCATGATCTCAAAACGGCATGCCAATTTTATCGTGAACACAGGGGGGGCCACGGCAGCCGATATCCTGGCCCTTATCGAGGCGGCGAGAGAGGCGGTTATGCAGACGACCGGCATTACCCTGGAACTGGAGGTACGGGTGGCGGGGGATCCGGCCTGCACAGACCCTGCATGAGAGGGATTTCATGGGAAGGGCCAACAGAAAGGACGGGACCGCATGGGGCTGGATTCGGTCGGGCCTGGGGGTGATTGCCTCCGGGATCCTGAAGGTATCCCTTTTCCTTGGGGTGATTGTCACGCTCAGCGCCTGTTTTCTGTCCGTTTACTACTATCTCCTCAATTCGCCCCATATGAGGCTGGAGCAGGTGCATATGGTGGGGGCCGACCCGCAGACGAGGGATGAATTGATCCGGATGTGCGGCCTGGATAGAGGCCAGGGCCTTTTGAGCCTTCATCTGAAACAATTGAAGAGCAAAATGGAGACGCACCCGTGGGTCCGGTCGGTCAGGCTGGAAAGACGGTTCCCTCACACCCTCTTGGTTGAAGTGGAAAAGCAGGTCCCGGCCGGCCTGGCCCGTTTGGATGATCTTTATTATGTCAACCTGCAGGGCGAGATATTTAAACCGGTCTACGACGATGACGGGGTGGATTTTCCCGTGATCACAGGTCTTTCCCGTAAAAAGACGCAGGTCCGCGAAGAATTGAAACAGGCCATGTCCGTGATCAGGGTCCTCAAATCTGAAACAGGTCCCTGGTCCGTTGCATCCCTTTCCGAACTCCATTTGGGAAAGGGCGGGACCGTTTCTCTGTATTTTGACCACCTGAAGGCCGAGATCACCTTCATGTGGAACGAACTGCCCCAAAAAATGGAAGCCCTGAAACGGGTGGCCGAACACCTAAATAAATCCGGAGAGATGGATCTGGTAACGCGTATCAATCTCAACTACGTGGATGCCGCGGTGGTCTCCTATGAAAACGGATGATGCGATCTTTGGGGTATAGGGAGAAGCAGGGATTTGCAGGGCAGGCTCGCTGAAATCGTGCTGCGCTCCGTGCCCCGGGCGTCCTGCCCGCGGCGGGGAAATGAGGTGACGACAGTATGACGGGGGAAATCATTGTAGGCCTGGATATCGGTACAACCAAGATCTGTGCAGTAGTCGGCGAGGTCCGGGACGATGCGGTGGAGATCGTCGGGATGGGCAGCCATCCTTCCGATGGGATGAGGAAGGGCGTTGTGATCAATATCGAAAACACGGTTAATTCCATCAAGGAGGCGATTGAAGAGGCCGAGACCATGGCGGGATGTGAAATCACCTCGGTTTATGCGGGCATTGCAGGCGGACACATCGAGGGATTCAACAGGCCGGGGGTGATCGCGCTCAAAGAAAAGGAGGTGACTAAAAAGGATATCGAACGGGTCATCGAGGCAGCCAGTGCAGTTGCCATTCCCATGGATCGGGAGGTCATCCACACGCTTGTTCAGGAGTTTATCGTGGATGATCAGGACGGCATCATGGATCCCCTTGGAATGGCCGGCGTCCGTCTGGAGGCAAAGGTCCATATTGTGACGGGCGCAGTCACATCTGCCCAGAATATTATCAAATGCGCCAACAAGGCAGGGCTTGACGTCTACGACATCGTGCTGGAACCGCTGGCATCCAGCGAGGCGGTCCTCACCAAGGAAGAGCGAAACCTGGGGGCCGCGCTCATCGACTTCGGGGGGGGTACCACGGACCTGGCCCTCTTTTCCAGGGGCGCCATCAAGCACACATTTGTGCTCGCCCTGGGCGGCGATAACCTGACATATGACATCGCTGTGGGATTGAGAACGCCCAAATTGGAAGCAGAAAAGATCAAAATCAAATATGGATGCGCCCTGTCCTCGCTGATCGGCAGGGATGAGAACATTGAGGTGCCGGGCGTAGGAGGAAGAAAGCCCAGGACCCTTTCGAGGCAGATCCTGGGCGAGATTCTGGAACCGAGGATTGAGGAGATCTTTTCCCTCATATACAACGAGTTGGCAAGCGTGGGCCACCAGGACCTGATAGGATCCGGGGTGGTGGTGACGGGCGGATCCGCGGAACTGCCGGGGATGAGCGAGCTGGCCGAACAGGTGTTCAATGCCCCGGCCCGGGCCGGATATCCTCAGGGAATAGAAGGGCTGACAGACCTGGTGAACAAACCCATGTACGCGACCGCGGTAGGGCTTGTGTTGTACGGGGCCAAGGCCGTGAAGCGAAAGCGGAAATTCCGCATCCGGGATTCCAATATCTTCCATCTTGTCATGGAGCGGATGAAGCGTTGGTTCAAGGACATTGTTTAAAGGCGATGGAGATGACAAGATGCCGGAATACATTGGCCACCGAAACCAGCCCTGAGGCCCGGAGCGGAAGAAAAATCATCCTGCCCCGGTAGCGCCTTCGTTGTTATCCCCCGAATTATTGAGCTGATACGGCAAAAAGGTATTGAAGGATAAGGGCAATAACAAGCAAACTGGAAAAGGAGGGACATGATGAAATTTGAGTTTGTGGATGAAGTGGAAAAAAGGGGATACTCGGCCAAGATAAAGGTGCTGGGTATCGGCGGCGCCGGGGGCAACGCCATCAACAACATGATCCAATCCGAGCTGAGGGGGGTCGAGTTCATTGTGGCCAATACCGACTCCCAGGATCTGGACAAGTCTCTCTGTTCACGCAAGCTGCAGATGGGCCCTTCCATCACCATGGGACTGGGCGCCGGGGCCGACCCTGAAATCGGCAGGAGTTCGGCGGAGGAGAGCGTGTCCGAGATCAAAGAGGCATTGGAACACGCGGACATGGTCTTTATCGCCGCAGGTATGGGCGGCGGAACAGGGACCGGGGCCTCGCCGGTGGCGGCCCGCGTGAGCAAAGAGAACGGGGCCCTGACCGTGGCCGTGGTGACCAAGCCGTTTCAATTCGAAGGGAGCCCGCGGATGCGGCGGGCCCTGGGGGGAATCGAGGCCCTCAAAAAAGAGGTGGACAGCCTGATCATTATTCCCAATGAACGGCTCAAGAGTCTGGGCGAGAAGGGCACCCCTGTCAAAGAGCTCTTTGTAAAGGCCGATGAGGTCCTCCTGCAGGCGGTCAAGGGAATCTCCGATCTCATTATGAGCAGCGGATTCGTGAATCTGGATTTTGCCGACGTGAAGAAGGTGATGGAACAGATGGGCACGGCCCTTATGGGCATGGGAAGGGCCAGCGGTGAAAACAGGGCGTGCGAGGCCGCCCAAAAGGCCATCAACAGCCCCTTGCTGGAGGATATCTCCATTGAAGGCGCCAAGGGACTTCTCATGAATATCACCGGACCCCCGGACATGAGCATAGAAGAGGTGGAGGCCGCATCCAATTATATTAAAAACGAGGTCAATGAAGACGCCGAGGTCTTTTGGGGGATGGTCTTTGATGAAAGCCTGCAAGATGAGATCCAGATAACCGTGATCGCCACCGGCATCGACGGCCAAGAGGCGTCCCGGGACCAGAGTCATCTCAAGGCCGTGCTCAAAGAGGCGGCCAAAAATCCGGGGCCGCAATACAAAAAGGTGGTTCGGATTCGGGATCTGACGGAGGAAGATGTGGAAGAAGACTGGACCGTTAGGAAAAACGGCGTCAATCTGGATACCCCCACCTTCCTGAGAAAGAGACAGGATGGCCTCGAGTTATCCGGGAAAGAGACTGAGCATCAGGAAAAAAGAGGCTTTTTTGGCAGATTTTGTTTCAGGGACAACCTGGATTCTCCAACGTTTTTGAGAGCTAAAGCCGATTGAATACCCCGGCCGACATTGTTTCACGCCACCGGGCCCGTCTTGCAGCCGAACGGGGCGTTGTGCGAAAAGAGTGGGGGGGGAGACGGTCTGTCAGCCTGGCATATCCTAATTCTTACTGGCTCGGGATGTCCAATCTGGGGTTCCAGATCGTGTATCGCCTCTTTAATCAGAGGCCGGAGATTGTCGCAGAGCGGGTTTTCCTGCCCGAAGGTCCGGAAATGTCCCTCCACCTTCGATCCGGGAGGCCCCTCCTTTCCCTGGAATCTCAAAGGCCTCTCTATGAGTTCGACCTGGTGGCCTTTTCCCTCTCTTTTGAAAATGACTATCCTCACCTCCTGCGCATGCTGGACCTGGGAGGAATTCCCCTGAGAGCCGAGGAAAGAACGGCCGGAACCCCCCTGGTGATGGCAGGAGGGGTGGCGGCCTTTTTGAACCCCGAACCCATCGCGCCTTTCATAGATTTTTTTCTGTTAGGGGAGGCCGAGGCCGTGCTGGACCCGTTTTTGGACGCCTTTCTTGAATGTTACAGCCCCGGGTCCGACAGGGAAGAGGTCCTGGTCCGGCTGGCCGGGAATGTCCCCGGCCTGTACGTCCCCCGGTTTTACCAGGCCCAGTACCACCAGGACGGGACTCTCAAGACCTTTTTCCCGAACCAAGCCGGGATACCTGAAAAGGTCCGGGTGATCCGGTCCGTCCGCGCCGGCTTTCGGGAAAAGGGGATGCCCATCTCCACGGTTTTGACGCCTGAAACCGAGTTTAGCAACAAGGCCCTGGTGGAGGTGGGGAGGGGGTGCGGTCATTCGTGCCGCTTCTGCGCCGCGGGCTATGTGTACCGGCCCCCTCGCCTGTATGACGAATCCCGGCTCCGGGTCGCTGTTTTAAAGGCAATGGATCAGAGCGACCAGGTGGGCCTGGTGAGCCCCGCGGTATCGGACGTGCCGGGAATAGAGGCCCTGACCGGGTTGATCCTTGATCGGGGAGGGACCTTTTCAGTTTCATCCCTAAGGGCCGAAACCCTGAGCCAGGGACTCCTGGATCACCTCAGGGCTGCGGGCCAGAAGACCATCACCATTGCGCCGGAGGCAGGCTCCGAGCGACTCCGCAGGGTCATCAACAAGCATCTTGCCAGGGATCAGATCCTGGACACGGTCCGACGTATCTCCAGGACCGCGGATTTTTCCCTCAGGCTCTATTTTCTGATCGGTCTTCCCACGGAAACAGACGATGATCTTCGGCAGATGGTTGACCTGGTCAAGCAAATCAGGCACCATATGGTCAAGGAGTCCGCGGCCCGGGGGCGCATCGGCCGCATTCGAATCAGCGTAAATTGCTTTGTCCCCAAGCCCTTTACCCCCTTCCAGTGGTTTCCCCTGACAGATGTGGGATCTCTTAAAAAAAAGCAGAAGTGGATTAAAAAGGCGCTTGCAAAGGCGGGAGGCGTGGATGTGGGTCTGGACGTCCCCAGATGGGCCTATGTGCAGGCCCTTCTTTGTCTGGGGGACCGTCGGGTTGGATCCATCCTGCTGACGGCCCACGGGTCGGGGGGGGACTGGACAGGGGCACTGAAGTATTCCAGCATGAACCCGGACTTTTACGTGTACCGACCCAAGGGGGATCAGGAACTCCTTCCGTGGGACTTCATGGATCACGGGATCTTGAAAAAACATCTCCTGAAAGAGCGGGATATGAGTCTGGAGGGAGAAGAAACGGAGATCTGTCAGGTGGGAAATTGCCGACGTTGCGGGGCCTGCGCCGGACCCCACCTTGTAAATTAAGGGACCGGCATGCTCCGAAAACTGACCGTAGGGCCGTATCAGGCCAATTGCTATATCCTGGGCGACAAAAACACCGGTGAGGGCCTGGTAATCGACCCGGGCGATGAGGTCTTCCGCGTGGTAAAGGAGATCGCCCACCTGGAGCTCGCCATCCGTTATATTTTGATCACCCACGGGCATATCGACCACGTGGGCGGGGCCAGGGACCTGAGAAGGATTGCCAAGGCCCCTGTGTGGATCCACCCCCTGGATGCGCCAGGGTTGGGATTCAAACCCGACGGAAATCTTTCAGAGGGACAGAAGATCCGCTTGGGCTGCTACACCATCAAGGTGATCCATACACCGGGCCACTCGCCCGGAGGAGTTTGCTTCTATACGGCCGGCGCTGTGTTTACCGGCGATACCCTGTTTGCAGGCTCCATCGGAAGGACAGATTTTCCGGGCGGGAACCATCACCAGTTGATCCGGGGGGTGATAGAGAAGATCTTTCCCCTGGGTGATGAGACCAGGGTATACCCGGGGCACGGTCCTGTTACCACCATCGGAAGGGAGCGCAAGACCAATCCCTTTTTCCAGCGCTGAAGCGGACGTGCCGGCCCCTGCGCTTCCCATCTGTGGAGTTAAGTTGTAACCGTTCACGGGTGATTTCGTGCCCAATTTTAGCCACAAAACCCGCAGACACACACAGAAAAACGCACTTTTTTCAATAAATCAGGGTTGCGGCTTTCAGGTTGCAGAACTAATATTCAATGCCTCTCCGGGCCCTGGCACCCTTGTAGTAGGGATGTTTGACCTGCCGGTATTCGGTTGCATAGTCGGCCAGTTCGATCAGAGACTGGGGCGCATTGGCCCCGGTCATGACCAGTTCGATCTTTTCTTTGCACCGGTAAACCAGATCCTTCACCTGCTCCTCTTTCAGGAGATTGAAGATAAGGGTGTTGAGAATCTCATCGCAGATAAGGACCTGGGTTCCGTCGTCAATGGCCTCGTGCGCATATCGAAGCGCCTCTGCGGCATGCTGGTAGTGCACCGGTTCGGGCCCCTTGGAAAGGATAAACGGATGCCTTCCCGGACACTGATAACGGATATTGGGGATATTTGCGAATACGAGAATTTCCGATGAGTCGCCTGATTTCATAAACTGGATGAAATTGACCCGCAGGCCTACCCCGGCCGCCCGTATGGCCAGCCCCACGGCCCGGGTTGTCTTCCCCACCCCCTGTCCATAATAAATATGGATCAGCCCCAGCCCGATGCTCTTGATTAAGCCGGATCGTTCCTCTGTATAGTAGATAGCGATCACCTCCCTGACGGTATTTGAGAGAAATTTTTACCTGATCATGCATTTTGGCGTCAAGCGTTTTCATCGGCTCGGGATGCAGGATGACAGGATCGGCGTTCAGGGGGGGGGCTGTGATGCCGGTGATGGTATCTTTGGTAAAATCGAAAAGCGTCTCGAACTCGCATCCGCGCCCGATGAGACGTCATGCCGGGCTCCGGCCGCTCATACAGGGGCAGGACCGACCAGGCCCGGTACCGTACAAACCCTGGCAGGCGCGGGTCCGCGGAAAGGCCGGTCCCTCTCACCCGTCCTGCTATTGTGAGATTTTCAGCGCTACTTCGGCGACCCTCCGACCCAGATTCCGGACGGTCTCAAGACCCTTCTCGTCATGCTCGATTCCCTCTGGATGCCCGCTCCACATGGTCCCGCCGAAGTGGGCACCGGGCTTGCCGTCGCCCACAACAATCATGTCCTGGACCAACATGACGGCATGTACGCTCTGGATTGCCACTTCCTGACCCCCGTTTCGAAATCCGCCGACCGCGATCACGCCACCGACCTTATTTCGAAACAGGAATCCGTTGCGCCGGAACATGACGCAGCGGTCCAGGAAGGCCTTGCACTGCCCGCTCATGGCGCCCATATAGACCGGGGTGGCCACGATCAGGCCGCCCAAGTCCGGATCTGAAAGAATGGGGATGAGTTCATTGAAGTCGTCTTTCTGGCCGCATGTGAGACTTTTTGCGCAATGATTGAGGGCCTTGCAGGCATTGACTTCCTTCTCGGCCAAATCAATTGTTACTGTATAGATCTGTGGATAATCCTCTCTGATCGCTTTCATACATGCATCCAGGGCATACCGGGTGGTCTTTTTCTTTTGCGCACTGCAACACACGCCGACAATTTTCATAAGTACACTCCTTTCCTTAGGGTTCACGGTTTAAGGATCTCTGATTATAACAGATTTGGGGGAGGCTGTGGATTCAATATGCGGAATTGACCCTGACTCGGGCCAAAAATTTTGAACACATCACCAAAGTACAGGTGCTGATTTGCTTGATAAACAATAGCTTGTCAGCGGAGCCTACATTAGTTGCAGCAACGGTGGTCTTTTTTATAATCAACCCCAAAACCATATTTGCCCTTGTGAATCGAACACGTAAAATCAAAGGGTTAGCGATGTCCCCCAAATCCGTTATAATCAGTTTTTACCCGCAAAATGCGAGATGTGTTGATATGCAAATGACGGCCAGGATTCATCTTAGGCACAGCCCATCGGATAAGATATCCACTCGGCTTTTCTGTAGTGGATATATCCCATATGTGCTATAAAATAATTTGTAGCGGTTCACGGGGGCTCCCCCCTGAGTTCTATGGGTATGTCCGCGATGCGCACAACATCATTTTGGAATGTCTGATCCAGCAGGATGGCATTGCGGCCAGAATTGGCATGGCCAATCACGTGGTGGGGCTAAGGAAGAGGATATTTGGAAGAGCCCTTATTCTCGGGTGGTTAAATCCCGCCTGGACGGAATGTTAGAGCAATCCCGGGAAATATCGGAATCAGGGGGAGACATGGTTGATTTCTCGTCGCAACCCAAGGCAACCTTCACAAAAGATCCATATTGAACCGCACTTATAACACAAGGAGGTATTTGCTGTGGCAGTATTGGATGAACCCATAAAAGGCGTACCAATGGCCAGGAACTACATTGACGGAGAATGGGTTGAATCAAAA
>JAGHEC010000031.1 GCA_021159525.1 Deltaproteobacteria bacterium
AAGTTTGATCGGCAATCTTGGGTTTGCTTCCTGGTTCTTTAGCAGGAAGTTCAGGATGGCAAAAAGAATGGATTTGTAGCGGTTTTGGAAAAGGTGGCCGTAACGGCGGTGTCTGCGATTAAAGGAAATCGCATATCCCGTTAACAGGCGCCGCATGACCGTGGCCATGGGCTGGGTGCCGGTGCGGAGCAACAGATGAAAATGGTTGGGGACAAGCGTCCATGCGTAGCAAATCGTTTCGGTGCCCGAAAGAACCTCCCCGAGGCGGGCCAAAAACTCTTTGCGATCCTTCGTATCCTCGAAGATTCTTCGTCTTTCGTTTCCCCGCGCAGTCACGTGGTGCAGCGGCCCTGGGGCATCCAGTCTTGTCCTTAGGTGGCAGGGTGCAGCTCACTTCAAAGAATCCAGCGTTTTCCGATGTTGTATAGGCTGATCAGAAAAAGGGCGACACAGAAGAAGGAAAGGGCTATGAAATCGGTCAAAAAAGGCAGCATTTGATGGCCGTGAAAGGCCCCATGGAGGATGTCCACGCCATAGGTCAGGGGAAAGAGGTAGCTTAGCGGGCGCAGGAATACAGGCAGTTTTTCGATGGGAAAGAAGAGTCCGCATAAAAAGATCATGGGGAAACGGAAGAAGTTCGAAAATGTCTGGGCCTCAAAGACCTCGCTCACCGAGACCGCCACAAAGAGCCCCAAAAAGGTGGAACTGGCGGCGATGAGGATAATGGCGGGAATCGCCGTGCTCCACACAACCTGGGAAAGGTCGGTGAGAAATGCGGCCATGAGGATCGGCACAAAGGCGTTGACCACGCCAAAGAGGATGGCGCCGGAGGTCTTGGCCAGCATCAGGAGTTGCAGGGGTATGGGGGCCAGGAGGAGTCGATCAAAGGATTTCCCCTTCTTTTCAAAGGTCACCGTAACCGAGAGCAGTGAAGTGGTTCCAAACAGAATGGAAAGGGATACCACGCCGGGAACCAGGGAAAGGACATCTTTCAACCCGCCGGACTTGATAAAAAACATTCCCGTCCAGGCCAGGGGGAAGATCAGACCCCAGCTTACATTGGGCGGTTTAAGGTAGTAGGCCCGAAAATCCTTCACAAAGATGTTCCAGAAGGCGATCCAGCGCTTCATGGTTTGCCCCCGCCTTTCTCTTTTTCCTTTTTCATGGCATCGGCTTCGATTCCTGTAATGCGGACGAATACATCCTCCAGAGACAGGCGCATGCGCCGGGCTTCCTTAACTTCAACGCCCATATCTTCCATGAAACGCACGAGAGGGCCTATGCGGATGGGCTGATCCGAATCGACCCGTATCAACCCCAGGTTAAGGCACTGAAAGGCCAGATGGGGGAAGGCGGCAGTCAATTTATACGCCAGCCTCGAGCCCCCGTTTGAGACGGCAATCTGCATGACATGCTTATCCTGGATGGGTTGAACCAGATCGGCCACCGTATCGATCCGAACGATCTTGCCCTTTACGATGAAGGCAATGCGTCCGCAGAGCCGCTCGGCCTCTTCGATGTAATGGGTGGTCAGGAAAATGGTGGTCCCGGATTGATTCAGGTCAGCGATGAGCTGGCGGATCTGCCGAGCGCTGGCTACATCGACGCCGGTGGTGGGTTCGTCTAAGAAGAGGATCTCCGGCCGGTGGATGATGCCGGCTGCAATGGTCAGCTTCCGTTTCATCCCCTTGGAATATCCGGCGAACTTTCGGTCCCCTGCATCGGTCAGGTTGAAAGTGTTGAGCAATTCACGCGCCCGGGTTTCACGCTCCTTCTTTCGAATCCCATACAGGGCCGCACAAAAGCAAAGATTCTGAAATCCAGTCAGCTCCGGATAGAGATTGCTCTCGTCCGGCACTACGCCGGTGAGATGCTGGGCCGCTTTGGGATTTGCTGTGCAGTCGATGCCTGCGATCCGGATCGTTCCCGCGTCCGGCCGGGCCAGACCTGTCAGCATGTTGATGGTGGTGGTCTTGCCCGCACCGTTGGGGCCGAGGAAACCGAACAGTTCGCCCTCGGCCACCTCGACACTTACATCCGAAACCGCCTGAACGTCTCCAAATCGCTTGGCAAGCCCCTGAATGGAAATCGCGTTCACTTGTTTTGTGCCGGCACGTAAGGATGATTCTTTTCATCTCCATGCCACTTCTTGATCTGCTCAGGCGTGCAGTTCTCCGTCTTGTCTTTCAGCTGCGTCGGCTGCTGACAACAATTCTGCCACATGGGCAATGTCCTCCTTTCCAGGTCGTCTGTTTTGTTTCCATCCTCAATGGTCCGGTGAGAGGCCGCTCTGAATTCAGGGGCCTGATCCGCGGTCTGCAGAAGTGTTTCAGCGATCCGCTGGATCACGTCTTTATCAACGCCGTAGTGGGTCCAGTAGCCCCGTTTCTCTCCTTTGACCAGTCCGGCCTTCCGCAATATCTGGAGGTGTTGGGACACGGCCGCCTTGGACATGCCCATATGATCCGCCAAAGCCCCCACGCAAAGGTCGTGGGTCAACAGCAGGCGAATCATTCGAAACCGCGTCTTATCCCCCAGGGCCTTGAGTGCAAGAATAAAATCGTCCATTCCCTTTATTTATTTCGTTGATTTCTTAAATGGATCATAATATGATGAAATCGATGTGTCAAGAAAAAATCGT
>JAGHEC010000020.1 GCA_021159525.1 Deltaproteobacteria bacterium
CTGCGGGGGACACCCGCCTGCCAAGGCCAATTGAGCGTTCTTGCCAAGACTTTCGTCCCGTGGATCTGCGATGGCAGAAGGAAGTAACATGGGTAACAAGGCAATGGCGGGCAGGCTTGCCCCCTTTAGCATTCCCGACTTCGTCGAGCTGCGGCCTCCCCCACTGATAAGTCACAAAGAGACGGCGCCCTCCCGGCAGTCGCGTCAGAAAAAGCCTCCTGCCCCCATTTATTGAGCTGTTACGGATTAACGAAAAAAGCCCTGATTATTCCTGCTGATTGCCTGTATACCATAATGAACTATTTTATGGAAGGCAGGTGATCAAATGCCTGAAAAACAGGGGCCGTACAGAAGAATGGCTGGATAACCCATGTGACTTACTGCAAAACACAAATGCTCAGACAGATCAAGTTGAAGAGGGCGCTCCAGACAGATCGGCCCCTGCGGTTGCGAACAGGGGCCGATCCTGAGTTGAAAGGGGCAATCAGCAAAAGGAGGTTATGCCAAGTATGATGCCCTTTGTTTCAAAGAACAAGCAATATCCATGCCGGGTTGAATATAAAAGGGCGTGCTTTTGCCATCTGTCCCCTTTCAGGCGATTTATAGCGCACTGAAGGGCTTGGCCCATATGCAGTCCGGAGAAAAGAGGCCATACCTGACTGCATGTTCACGTTTATAATTAACAGATGTTAAGGCAACTTCCGTTAACATATTAACCACGCATGGCAATGCTGGCCCTCCAGGCATCCGCAGCATGTTCATGCAGTCCATGAAAACACCCTACTTTCGGATAGTCTTTTCCACCTGAATCCCCTGTGCCTTCAACCGCTTCCAGAGGGTTACCCTGCTGATTCCGAGCAACCGGGCCGCATCGGATTTGTTGCCGCGCGTCTGTCTCAGGGCCTCGAGCAGGGTTTCCCTGTCATTGGGGCTGCCTTGTGTCGGCTGCCTCCGCCTGCCGCGCGACAAGGCGTGAGATCCGCCGGCAAGGGTTGCAGGCAGATGATTCGGCAGGATCTCTTCGTCCCTGCAAAGGACAAAGGCATATTCAATGGCATTGATCAGCTCCCTGACATTCCCCGGCCAGTCATGCGCCGAGAGGAGTTCCAGGGCCTCCTTGCTGATTCCACGGATGGGCTTCCGGCTCTTGAGACGAATACGCTGAATAAAGGCATGGACCAGGAGGGGAATGTCTTCCCGCCGGTCCCTCAGGGGCGGCAGATAAACAGGGATCACACCGATGCGGTAATAGAGATCTTCCCGAAAGCGCCCCTTGGCCATCAGGTGGTGCAGGTCCTTGCTGGTGGCGGACAGGACCCTGACGTCCACCCGCACAGGCTTATGATCTCCCACCTTTTCAATCTCCTTTTCCTGGAGCACGCGTAGGAGCTTCACCTGGGTGGAAAGGGGGAGATCCCCAATCTCATCTAAAAAGATGTCTCCACAACTCGCTGCCTCAAAACGTCCTACCCGCGTGCGGTCCGCGCCCGTAAAGGCCCCCTTCACGTGGCCGAAGAGTTCGCTCTCCAGAAGAGATTCATTGAGTGCCGCGCAATTGACCTTAATAAACGGACCGTTGAACCGGGAGCCAAGGTGGTGAATCGCAGCGGCCGCGAGTTCTTTGCCTGTCCCGCTTTCGCCATATATAACCACAGGCGCGTCTGACTGGGCCGCGCTTCGAATGAGATCAAACGCCTGCTGCATGACCATCGACTTGCCGATCATCCCCTCGAAACTGTCCTCTATGCTCAGTTCCCTGCGGAGGGAGGTGATCACCTCGTCTTTGGCCACCAGCTCGGTGCAGTCAGCCAGGGTCTCCACCCCTCCCACCACCAGGCCTTTGCTGTCTTTCAGGACCGCCGCATTCTTGAGCACGTGAAGCGGCCGCCCGTCCTTGCGGCGTAGTATGCACTTACCGTGGCGGATGGCGCCGTCTTTGAAGAGGGCGCAATGCTTGTTTCCCCCTCGGGCCATGGCCCCAAAACAGGTGTCGCAGTTGAGTATTTCACACGACCGGCCGATCAGTTCTTCCTCGCTGTAACCGGTTAGGTGTTCCAGGGCCGCATTGACAAATACAATAACCCCCTCAGGATCCACTACCATAAGCCCGTCCAACATGGTCTGCACAACCGTATGCCAATACTGGCTGTATTCATCGTCAAGCTCAACCGCCATTTTAGCCCCCATATCCGTATCCAGATCCCAGAAAATGTTCATCTAAACGAAAATTTAAACACCTGTTAAGGGTTTATTATTAACATCCAAAAGTCAAGCCATAAATGCATCTATGGTATTTGTAGTATAAAATCCATTAGATGAGGAAAAGGCTGATTGACTTTTTGTTGGGCATTTTCCTTGCAGGATGAGGGAAAACTTTTTGTAACTGTTTACGGGGTTCAAAGCCCGCCCCGGCGCGGAGCTGAAGCGCCAAGGCAACTGCCACGAGTTTTCCCGCATGGAAGCAACTCGAGCAGCAGGTCTGGGTCCGGAAAGTCGCTCCGGGGCGGGCCTGAAAGCTGTGAACGTTTATGCCGGTTTTCGCAGGGGGAGCGCAAGGGAGCGATGGGGGAGACAGTGTCTGAAAAAGCGCTTGATTTGCGCGGGTGGAGCTGCCCCTGGTGTATCCTCAAGGCAAAGAGCCGGCTCCGGACCATGAAGCCGGGGCAGACTCTGGAGCTGCTGTGTACCGACCTGAGCATTCAAAAAAATCTCCCCCCTGTGCTGAAAGGCACAGGGGATCGGATCGTGCAGTGGGAACAGCATGCAGATTATGTTAATGTCGTCATCAGACGGGGATGTGATAAAACAGGATCATGAAGGACCCCGCAATGGATTGGAATTTCTAAGACCCCACAGCTTTGAGGCTGTCCAGAGAAAGGAGAATCGTAACAGCTCAATAAATGGGGGCAGGAGGGTTTTTCTGACGCGAC
>JAGHEC010000194.1 GCA_021159525.1 Deltaproteobacteria bacterium
CCCCTTTGGCATTCTCGCATTCGTCGAGCTGCGGCTTCCCCCACTGATAAGTCACAAAGAGACGGCGCCCTCCCGGCAGTCGCGTCAGAAAAACCCTTCTGCCCCCATTTATTGAGCTGTTACGTTTAAATTTATACATGGTTACGCAACTTGAGGGCCGTAGGATGGGGATTCAGATAGGTCTGCTGTTTCAGGTACGGCTCCTGATATTTGCGCACATAGTGGTTGAACAGGGTGATCGGGACGATCAAGGGGGTGAGGCCCTCATGATACAAGGAGATGACCTCCAGCAGTTCCTGCTTCTCATCCGGCGCGAGCGCCTTTTTCAAATATGCCGTCATGTGCTGAAGCACATTGACATTCTTTTTGACCGTGGGCTTCAACCTGAGGGTCTTCAAAAGAAGGGCTTCATACTCCCTGTACCGCTCTTTCAGGGGCAGGGACTTGCTCCGGGTTGCGAGCTGCCCCATCTGCCGGTAATGGACCGGGCTCCGGGACAGGAGCAGGAGCTTGTTTTGGGTGTGAAAGGCCGCGAGATTTGCCATGGTCCTTCCTGTCTGGAGGGTCTTGCGCCACCCCTTCAAGGTAAATACGGCCTCAATAAAATTTTCGCGGAGCCCGGGATCGTAGAGCCGGTGTTCATCCTCCACCGGCAGGAGGGGGAAGTGTTCCTTGAAGGCCCTGGCAAAAAGCCCGAGCCCCCGCATGACCGGCGGCCCCTTTTCATTATAAACCTTCACCCGTTCCATGCCGCAGGAGGGGGATTTGCTCTTGAAGATAAAGCCGCACAGATCCTGTTTCTTCAGCTCATGGATCCGCCGCTGTGCCCAAGCGAGCATCCGGTCCGTGAGGTCCTGACATGTCCGGATAGTAACCAGACGGGGCGATTCCACCTCTCCTTCCAGCTGCATGGCCTCCCTCGGCACGCTCAGGCCGCATTCCACCTCCGGGCAAACCGGCACAAATTTGACATAGGCGCCCAGGATATCACGGATAAACCGCTCCAGCTTGTGCCCCCCGTCATAACGGACACTTTCACCCATCAGACACTGACTGACGCCTAATCGGATCGGTTCTTCCATGCCGGTATGCTGTCCTCCACATAATCTCGGCGAGATCTCTCCTTAGTGCCCATCCGCAAATAGATTTTGGGCGATAGTGAGTTTCCGGCCCATGAATGACAATTTTTGTGCAGGATCAAGGAAACCGTGGACCCATCCGCAGGATGGGGAGTCCAAGCAAAGCGCGGACAAATCAAGGGATTACGCGGAGGCGTACTATAACACGCCGCACCTGTCTGCGTGCCCCGCACAGTCAGGCAAGGAATCCCGCACATTGACGCAGAGGTTGCGCAAAAACGCCGTTTATGGATGGAAACTCCCTGACAGCCGTCTTCGGAGGGGACATACGATTGTTTTTCTGGCACCACCCTTCACCTACCCGAAGCCCCGGTTCAAGAGATCCGGGAGTTCTTCGAGATTTCCGATAATGTAATCAGGCGCCGGATTTTCGGGGGCCATAACACAGGCACCCCCATTGGTGAGAAAGGCGGTCATGGCCCCTGCCCGTTTCCCGGCAATGACATCAAAACTGAAATCCCCTACGACCAGCAGTTGGCAGCAGGAAATCCCCATCTCGGCCGCGGCCCGAATCACACCCTCGGGATGGGGCTTCGGACGCGTCGTCTCACGGGTGACAACCGTTCGAAAATCCTCAATGGAAACGCCTTCAAACCGCTCAAGGGCCATCCGGATCGGCTTTAGCCGGCTGCGCGTGTGAATTCCCATAGGAAAGAGCCTTTCCTTCAGCGCCAGAAGGCATGACTCCGCGCCCCGGTTGGGCAGGGACGATTTCGAGGCCAGATCCTCCTGCTCCTCCAGCAGCTTCATGAGCTCGGATTGTCGATGCGCGGGCGCCGATGCAATAAACTCAAGGATAGGATGTTCCGGGGGACACCCCAGAATACGCTTGATGGCAGGGAAATCAAGGGCTCCGGGCCGGGTCAGGGTCCCGTCAAAATCGAATAAGACGCCTTTGATCCTCATCGCATTAGAATCGACTCGCACCGGACCGGCTCCAGGCTTCCAATAAAAACATAGTAAAACGGTATCAGCTCAATAATTCGGGGGGATAACAGCGAACGCAGTGCCGGCGCAGGAGGGTTTTTTTCCGCTCCCGGCCTCCGGGCTGGTCTCTTCAGTGACTTATCATAAGTCACAAGGAGACGGCGCCCTCCCGGCAGTCGCGTCAGAAAAACCCTCCTGCCCCTATTTGTTGAGCGATTACATAAAATGGCTCACTTATCTTTCCCCCTGGTTCGTTTCCGCAGCAGCTCGATAAACCGCTCCAGGTTCTCTTGGGACCCGAAGGCCTCGCTGAAAAACTCATCACTCCAGATATCAAGCCCTAATCGAAATATATGATGGATCAGCTTGTCTGCATTGTCAGGCCCTTGCAGCTTGAGGACCTGATAAAGGAGTTCTTCCGGAACCCTAATGGGGTAGACTGCCGCGGACGAGGCCCCTTCGGTCTTGGTGTACTCCTGGATGCTCTTGAGCACCTTCAGATTTACATACTTGCGATCGTATTCTTCCTGATCCATCGGCTCATCCCTTATATGAACTGCCTAAAATGCCGTATCAGCTCAATAATTAGGGGGATAACTGCGAACCTAGTGCCGGGGCAGAAGAATTTTTCTTCCGCTCCGGGCCTCCGGGCTGGTTGAGTGACTTATCTGCGGGGCAGGCTTGCCCCTTTGGCATTCCCGACTTGGTCGATCTGCGGCTTCCCCCACTGATAAGTCACAAAGAGACGGCGCCCTCCCGGCAGTCGCGTCAGAAAAACCCTTCTGCCCCCATTTATTGAGGTGATACAAAATGCTCAAATTTGACGAATTCTATGAATTCAGATTCCCCATTTCTGAGCGTGGTCGAGCTTCGTGTTTTATGTGATCGAAGTCGCGGGAATCAGGCGTAACGGTGCAAGGCCTCACCCCGCAGGCAGCAAAATCCGTTCCATTTTTCGCTGCCGGATCCTGAAATAATCTTTGTATCCAGCCCCCCGGGCCAGTTTCAGGGCCGCCTCAAAATCCGCCCCTACATCCATAGGGGAATGGGCGTCGGAACCAAAGCAAATGGGGATGTCCCTCTCGCAGGCCAGAGAGACGATCATGGGGCAAGGATAGATCTCGGCTACAGGCTTTCGCAGTCCCGATGTGTTTAATTCCATGCCCATCCCCATTTCGGCCATCCGGTCCAGGACCGGAGCAACCATCTCCCTCAACTCCCTGTCGGGAGGCCGGTGCCCGAATTTCTTGGGGATATCCATATGGGCCACCGCATCAAAAAGACAGGTGTCAATCAGCATCATAAGGCTTTCAAAATATTTTCTCCAAGTGGCTGATATATCAGCCGACTCCCAAACATACCGTTCTTCGGGGTTGTCAAATCCCCACCCATTGATAAAATGAACCGATCCCAGAACAAAATCAAATCCCTGGGCAGGAAGCCAGGATTTCAAAAACGGTTCACACCCTTGGTAGTAATCCGCTTCGATCCCGAACAGGACCCCCGGGGTTTCATCGTTCTGAAGCCCTGCAACCGCCTCCCTGTACCCGGGAAAATCCTCCATTCCCATCCGATGGGCATGATCATACCCGTCCGGATTCGGGGCGTGATCCGTAAAACAGATCTCGCTCAATCCCTTTGTTGCAGCCTCTGACAAATAATCTGCAACATCTCCCTCCGCGTGTCTGCACAAGGCCGTATGGATGTGATAGTCTGGTAAATTTATGTGTGAAGCTATGGTTTGACGTCCGGGATTTACCATTCAGATTATCCCGCCCTTTCCTGATTGATGTCTCATATTTTGTTGCCTTATTTCTTGATCGCCCGCACTTCAACAGTATCGGGCAAAAACACTGATGGGCGAATGATCTCTACTGTGGATCCCTGCGTTTGGTTGTATCACCTCAATAATTAGGGGGATAACTGCGAACCTGGTGCCGGGGCAGAAGAATTTTTCTGCCCCCATTTATTGAGCTGTTACGTTTGGTTTTCCAGGTTTGCCGAAAAAGACCTATTGTTAATAAGTCCCGACTCCACACTCTATCAGTCAAATTGCCACACCCACAAAATGAATGTCAAGGCAGAAAGAAGAGTGCTCACGGATATGGCCGCGGTGGCCAGGTCGGTCGAACCGTTCATCTCGCCCGCCATCACAAAAGTGATGGTGGCCGTAGGAGCGGCAAGGAGGATAAGGCCCGGGAGAAACCGGGTCGGGGGGATACCCGCAAGCCGGTAGGCCAGGACCCCGAGGGCCGGAAGTACCACCAGCTTTAACAGGCCTGCCCCAAGAAACAGCTTGATGCGCGACCTCATCAGGCCAAAAGAGAGCGACGCGCCTATGACCAGGAGGGCCGACGGAAGGGCCATGCCGCTGATGATGGTGAGGCATCTGTCAATCATCTCGGGAATCGGAATTTCAAAGAGGGAAAAGGCCATGCCCACAAGCGCCGATCCGATCACTGGATTGCCGGCAATCTTTTTGATGAAGAACCAGAGCCGCCGGCCCCCTGCCGTATCCGCCGATGATGCCTGGTAGCCGATCACAGACAGAAGATTCTGAAACAGCATCAAAAAACCGGCGAGGATGCTGGCGCTGGTGAACCCCTTCTCGCCCAGCAGATAATAGCACACGGCAAGTCCGATATATCCCAAATTGCCGTGCAGGGAAGACTGGATGAAGGTGCCCCTGTCACGGGGGGTCAGGGACCATGCAGAAGCTCCGATCCAGGCGATCCCGAATACGATCAAAAGCGGCACCAGGGTGGATGTCAACAACATTGGATTGAAATAGGCCGCAAATGAGGATCTGGCAACCTCTCTGAAAATCATAGCAGGTATGGCCAGATAATAGACCAGCCGGTTCAGGGGACCGATCAGGCCCGACGGAATAAAACTCCGCCAGTTCAGGAACCAGCCCAGAAGAATCACAATAAAGATCGGCGCAATCGTATAGGCGACCTGAAGCATATCGGGGCGACCTGCAATGGTTTGGTTCGACTACCTTTCTCTCAATTCAAATCGCACCGGGACCCTCACCCGCATAGCCACCTTACGCCCCCCGATGCTCCCCGGCTCGAAGAGCCACTTTTTGACAGACTTCATGGCAGACCTGTCCAGCTCAGCATATCCGCTGGACGATGCCACGCGCAGATCTTCAACCTTTCCGGCCCTGTTGACCAGGACCTCCAAGATGACCGTACCCTCATAGCCACGTCTCCTGGCCCTTCGAGGATATTCGGGTCGGGGATTGTCCCGGTATGCGGGAACAGCCCGCACGATCTTATCAACTGCCGGTTTAGAGACCGTCTCCTTCCCAGTCTCAGGGCCTTCTTGATGAATCGGCCAGGGAAGGTCCGACGCCAAGCCCATGGGATCATCCCCTTGCCGTGCCGGGTGGAAGTCCGTGACGGGGCCGGAACCGGCTTTAGGCTCAGGCCCAAACTCGGTCATATCCGCATGGTCAGTCATGGTTTTCGCTTTCATGTGCGGCGAAGGGATGATCCTCTGTTTCGCTCTCGGGCTCCCCTTCTTAGGACCTGGAGTCGCCGTCTTTTTCCGGACCTTCGCATCCGCCTCAGTACGGGCTTTGACCGGCGCTTTCCCGGTCGCTGGAGCAGGCCTTTTTTCAGGCGCCTTCAAGGTCTTTTCATCTCGAGGCGGTTTTCTGACGACAGGCTCTTCCTTTGTTTCGCTTACCGGTGATATTTCTTCCTGAAAAGGCACGGGATGCTTAACCTCCGGACCCGGTCCCTGCTCCGCTTCCGGGGCCTCCCTTGTGCTGAAGGTCATGGTAAGATCGGAGGGTATGGAAGGCAACCGCTGCTTGATCAAATCGGGCACAAAAGCAAGAAAAACCCCGTGCAGGATCAGGGCAAGGCAGGCTGCCGGCAAAAACCGTTTCACCTCGCCTCATCGGCCTCCGCCTGTAGAGAAATCCGCGTCACGCCTGCGGTCCGGATCTGGTCGAGCACCTTGAACAGGTATTCATAAGAAAGGTCTCGGTCCGCAAAAAGCAGGACCGCAGTGTCCCCGGCCCCCCCGGCCTTTCGGCCCAGGACTTCTGCCAGCATGGGCAGCGAAACCGGCTCCTTGTCCACATATATCGTTCTGTCCGATTTTACGGTAACGGAAAGGCGTGCGGATTTGTCCAGCTCCGCGGTAGTCGAGTGAGGGAGCGCTACGGGCAGGGCCCGATGCACGGCCATGGAGAGCATGGCATAGATAAAGAACACCAGGAGAAGAAAGACAATGTCGATCAGGGGGAGCATCTCGATGCGGGCCTTCCCGGACCTTTCAAACACGATCTTCATGGGCCTTGTCCTCGGGTTGGGCCGATCTCTGGATCAACTTTTCAAACACAATCTCCAAGCTTGTCCCGTATTTCTCAATTGTCAGAACAGCGTTCTCTACCCGGGAATTGAAGTAGTTGTATGGAAAGACCGACAAGATGGCGATCCCCAGCCCCGTGGCCGTGGTGATCAGGGCCTGTGCAATCCCCGCGGTGACGGCCTGCGGATGCTCGATCCCGCTGGTTCCCAACAGATCAAAAGAGCTTATGATCCCAATGACCGTCCCGAATATCCCCAAAAGAGGCGCCACGGTGATCATGGTGTCCAGGACGGACATGTACCGCCGCATCTCCTTCACTTTCTCGGCCCCGGCCGATTCCATTGCCTTCACCATGGAGAATTCCCTGTGAAGGATCCCGGCCACAAGGATTCGCATTACATAATCCTTCGACCCTGTGACTTTTTCCCTTACCGAATCCCATGCGCCCTGCCTGCACAATTCCAAGACCTCATCCACCAGGGGCTGGTTTCGCCGCATATCCTCCCGAATCCAGAAGAACAACCGCTCGATAATCACCGTCAGGGCGATCACCGAACATCCCAGGAGCGGATACATGACCGGTCCGCCTTTTATAATGAGCTCTACCATACGAGATTCACGTCTGTTGCATCAGCTCAATAATTGGGGGGATACTTATCTTCCTGGTTATTGAGCTGATACTGTCTGTTGATTGATGATTGGCGACTCAAAAAGGCCGCATTCTGCACTCTTTTTTTGAATACCATATAGTCGGGGACCAAATCAAAGGGATTTTGTAACCGTTTACGGGTGATTTTTGGTCAAATTTGGGACTGTCTGCCTTACGTAACAGCTCAATAACCCGGGGCAGGAGGGTTTTTCTGACGCGACTGCCGAGGAGCGTAGGAAAAACCGTCCTGCCCCGGCGCTACGTTCGCTGTTATACCCCGAATTATTGAGCTGATACGCTTTTCTCATATGAATGTATCAAAGAGATCTCAATCCCCCCGTGAACGGTTACGGGATTTTAATTTGCCGCTTGAGAAGCAATGCACAACATGGTAAAGGAGGCAGTAGAGTAATAGCTTGATAACCAGGGGGAGAAGCGTTTTCTGACGCGACTGCCGTGGGGCGTAGGAAAAGCCCTCCTGCCCCGGTGGTATGGTCGCTGTTATACCCCGAATTATTGAGCTGATGCGATTTTCGCATATCAGTGTATCAGGGAGATCTCAAGACCCCGTGAACGGTTACTCCATCTTTTATTCAGAGGTTCGGCATTTCCGTGATTATTCAACAGGCGAAAGAGGTTCTGAAGATTGAGGCCCAGAGCATTCTGGACCTGACAGAACGAATCGGGCCGGAATTCAAAAAGGCCGTGGACATCATCCTGCATGCCAAGGGACGCGTCATCCTCACGGGCATGGGAAAGTCAGGGCTGGTGGCCAGGAAAATCTCCGCCACCCTAAACAGCACCGGCACTTCATCTCTGTTTCTTCATCCGGCCGAGGCTATCCATGGCGACCTCGGTATGGTGACGCCCAATGACGTGATCCTGGCCATATCCAACAGCGGACACACGGCCGAGATCAACCGCATTCTCCCCATCGTGAAAGACATGGAAGCAAAGATCATCCTGTTCACCGGGGGCCTTGATTCCCCTATGGCGAGGGAGAGCGACGTGGTCATCGACGTGGGGGTGGAGCGGGAGGCCTGCCCTTTGGGCCTTGCGCCCACGGCCAGCACAACCGCAGCCCTGGCCATGGGGGACGCGCTGGCCGTGGTCCTGCTCAATCAGAGGCGGTTTAACCGGGACGACTTCAGGCGATTCCATCCCGGCGGCAGTCTGGGGGAGCGTCTTTCGTTCCGGGTCAAAGAAATCATGCTGACCGATGCCCATATCCCCATGGTTTCGCCGGGCACGACGATCGCGGAAGCCATCCGGGAAATCAACGCCAAAGGCATCGGCGCCACCCTGGTCTGCGGGGAAGAGCAGCGGCTTGAGGGGATAATCAGCGATGGGGACCTGAGACGGGCCCTGATTGCCAGGAAGGAGATACACAGTCTGAAGGTCGAGGAGATCATGTCCTCGTGCCCCAAGACCATTAGTGAAAACGAGACGTCCATAGAAGCGTTGGGCCTCATGGAAGCACACGGCATCACCCACCTGGTGGTAGTGGATGACCATGCCCGGGTCAAGGGAATCGTCCATCTGCATGATCTTCTGGGAAGAGAAGGATTTAGAATCAATGGAGGTATTGGCACCCCCGCGCGGGCTCATCATTGAGCTGGTGACGCCGTTCAAGAGGAAGGGCGAGATCGACGAAAAGGGGCTGAGAAGGCTCCTTGCCCGGGTTTCCCCGTCCGCCCACGGGGTGTTTCTGGCCAGCCCCCGTGCAGGCGAAGGCGCAACCCTGTCCCCGGCCCTGAGATCAGACCTCTTGAGACAGACGATGCTCTGGATGGGCGAGAAAAATTCTCTCCCCATCTTTATCTGGGTAACACAGGGAACCGAGGAAGAGACCAGGAAAACCATGCTGGCCCTTGCTGAGGCGGCCAGAGAAACACCCTACCGGCCCGGCATCTTCCATGTGGATACCCCTCTTTTCTACCACAGCAATCGGGGCCTTCCCGATCTGTACAGGGAAATCTGCACCACGGCCGGGGCTCCTTTGATTCTTCATAACGACCCGGACCTCATAAAGGGTCTGGCCCGACCCTTCAAACGGCACAATATCCGCACGGCCATCCTTAAAGAGCTGTGCGGATTCCCGGGAATCGCCGGTCTCATATTTTCTGGATCCCTGGACAGGGCCCACCACTACCAGAGGGCATGCAGGCGCAGGCCCGATTTCAGGATCTACGACGGCGACGAGGCCCGCTTTCTGGACCACCCAAGCCGGAGCGGCGTTGTGTCCGGTGGCGCCAATTTGGCCCCTGCTGCCTGGGCCAGGATCGTGGCATCGTCCCTCCAGCCGTCAACCGACGGGGCCGATTACCCGGACCGTCTCCAGCAGATCTGGGATACAGGCAGTATGCTCCACCACATGCGAGACCTCTACGCCGATGCCCCTGCCTCCATCATCAAGGCGGTCCTTGCCGGGATGGGAGTCACGCAGCCGCCTGGCCAACCACCGGAGAACATTGCATCTGTTCAGATTGTGCTACGACAGTTGGTCAGCCAGATAAAATAACAATGATCAGAACCGAACCGGCGGGAGCAGTGCCGGATGTCTTTGATGAGAAGACCTTCCTGGGTATTCCGGCCCGCTACCAGGAACCCTCGTCAGGACCATGACCAATGTGGGCATGCAGAACATCTCAAGTTCCCTGCGCTATGCGCAGGGAAGCCCCGGCAACATGCCGGCAGAATTGCCGAACCTGGCAACAAGGCGTCTCAATTCTCTGTCTGATTCAAGCGGTATTGACCGTAGGCGTCTCTCATGGCCACATAGGGATCCAGGGCGGCTTTCTTGATGGATTCATACTCCCCGATCCTCATAGAGACCTTATTCAGGGTATCAAACGTCCGGAAGCCCACATTGGGCCAGAAATCGTCCACCATGTAGTCGAGAGGGTTGAGATACAGGCCTCCCACCCATCCTGCCGTATCCCTGAGGCTGGAAGGCCCCAGGAAAGGGAGGTTCAGGTAGCAGCCGGGCCCCATTCCATAAAAGGCAAAAACCTGCCCCAAATCCTCGTCCTGGATCTGGAACCGGAGGGCCTCTCTCGCCACATCCTGAAACCCCAGAAACCCGGCCGTGGTGTTTACCATGCATCGCACCAGCTCAATTCCGAATCCTTCAAATTTTCCCTGCAAAAGACAACTGATGGCACGAATCGGCATGATCAGGTTGGTGAAGAAATTGCGGATGCATATCCTGCCTACTTCAGGGACCACCATCTTATAGCCGGTCCCCAGAGGCTTTAACACATAAAAGTACATCTTGTCGTTGAATTCAAAAAAGGCCCTGTTCATCGGTTCAAGAGGATCGGGAATTGTGTCGAAGGATTCGGTTTCATCGGCCCATGGATCTGGTCCCAACGCATCCTCTTCGCCCTCTTCTTGGACCGCCTGGCCTTTTGCATCAGTTAAAAGCAAGACCCCGTGAGCCCCCGTGTGGAGGCCTGAAACCGGCCGCCCCGCTTCCAAACCCTCTGTCTGCGCCGCCGCCTCAGCAGCAAAAGAGGAGATCCAGAGCAGACTCATCACAATTGCGGGCAGGGTAATGCCCCTTAACCATCCATACACCAATTGGCTCCTTTTTCAAGTAGTTAATCGATAGTTTCCGTTCCTTCCACCTTGGCTCGGAGCCTTTCCAGCAATTCACTGTAGGAAGATCGGGACAAGATGTGGCTAAACTGCTTTCGATAATTGTTGACCAGGCTGACCCCCTCAATGGATATGTCGTAAATAAGCCAGTTGTCGCCCTTTTTAAGCATTCGGTATTCAACCGGGATCTCTGTATTCTGTTTCGTGACAATCATGACCCTGACACGGCCGTATCTTCCCTCCACTTTTTCGTCCACGTACAGGACCTTCTCCCCTGAATATCCTTCTTTCACCTTGTCCAGATACGTGCGCTCCAGGAGCTTGCCAAAGAGCTTTATGAATTCGGCACGTTCGGCCGGGGTCCGCTCCTTCCAGTATCTGGCAAGGGTCCTTTTGGAGATTTCCTCCCAGGCAAACCGCTTATCAACGGCCTCCCGTATTTTTCGCACCTTCTCCTCGGTCTTGTCAGGCCCTTTGAGGGACGGATCGTTCAAAATGGCGATCACCCTGTCAGTGGCTTTCCGGATCAATTCGGTCGGCTCTCCGGCCGGACAAACCGATCCTGCAGCAAGCAGGATCAAAAGGGTAAATACCCCTCTTCTCAAAAAACCATAAATCATACAGGATCTCCGCTGGCTCCAAAAGAGCTTTTGCTGATGAGAGGGCATCGTCGATCTGAGGGCATTGCCGGGCAGGCCTCAACGCCGGAATCTATCGGTACCGATTTTATAAACTCTGAAAATCACCCAACGGCTGCAGGAAGTTCAGGCGGCATGAGCCGTTGCGACGCAATAACTGCAAGCCGGCATGTTTCCCGCCCACCAATCGACAAGCACCAGCCATCAGAGTTTCCCAAACACATAATTGGAGATCAGCTCTTCAAAGTCAACCGCAGACTGGGTATCCCGGATCCGACCGCCCGGTTGGATCGTTTCTTCCGCTCCCCCTGGGGTAATCTCCACATACTTCTCGCCGATAAGGCCCTTGGTCTTGATAGAGGCGATGGCGTCCTCTTGAATCTTTAGCCCCTCCCGAATATTGAGCACCACCTTGGCCTGGTAGTCGTCCAGGGCGATTTCCTTCACGCGTCCAACTTCCACGCCTGCAATCATTACCGACGAACCGACCTTCAGGCCCCCGCTGTCGGCAAACACGGCCTCCAGCTCGTATCCCCTGTTTCCCAATATCTCCATTTTACCCAGTTTAATGGAAAGATACCCCAGGCAGAGAATTCCCATAATTATAAAGAGGCCCACTGCGAGTTCAAGATCGAATTTCTTCATTGATTCCCCCCTGTTGAGTTGCCTGAATCGGCAAGGGCCCCCGCTGTCGCACCGGCTGGAGGCCTTGCCGGCCCTCCCCCCTGGTCCCCGGGCCGCTGCATCTTGCGGATCTCATTTATCCTGTCCCCCATGAAGGTCCTGACCATAGGGTCCTCAGAAGCATAAAAGTCAAACGCCGTTCCCTCAGCCCATATCACTCCGTCGTGGAGCATGGCGATTCGGTCCACGACAGGCGCAACCCTGGCGATTTCATGGGTCACGATGATCGCGGTGAAATGGATCCGCTGCCGGCAGGCGTCAATCAATTCGATAATCGACTGGCCGGTCACCGGATCAAGCCCCGTGGTCGGTTCATCAAAGAGCATGATCTCCGGATCGCTGACCAGAGACCGGGCCAGGGCAGCCCGTTTCAGCATACCGCCGCTGATCTGGGACGGATATTTGTATTCTGAACCTGACAGCCCAACATTCTCTATTTCCCGAAAAACCCTTTCCTGAATCAGTCGATCGCTCAATCGGGTCTTTTCTTTCAGGGGGAACGCCACATTTTCAAACAGGGTCATGGAATCAAAAAGCGCCCCCCCCTGGAACAAAAAGCCCAGGCGGGTCCTCAGGGAGGTCAAGGCCTTGCCCCTGGCCCGGCCGATGTCCTCGCCGTCCACCGTCACGCGGCCCTTTTCGGGCTTAATCAACCCGGCCACATGTTTCAAAAGAACGCTCTTTCCGCAGCCGCTCCTGCCAATAAGGGCCAGCACCGTCCCCTTGGCGATTTCCAGGGAAACGCCCCTGAATACCTGGTGTCCGTCAAACGATTTATGGAGATTTTCGATTTCAATCATGGCAAAGTAATCTAAATTGTAACAGCTCAATAAATGGGGGCAGAAGGGTTTTTCTGACGCGACTGCCGGGAGGGCGCCGTCTCTTTGTGACTTATCAGTGGGC
>JAGHEC010000014.1 GCA_021159525.1 Deltaproteobacteria bacterium
CCAACGATCCCTGTGATCGCTCCGCCGTAGGCCTCCATATTGGAGGGGCTGTTGTGGGTCTCGCCCGTGATCACGTAATAGTGATCCTCGTCAAAGCGCCCGACGCCCGCATTGTCCCACAACACCGAGACGACCCAGTCTTTGTCCGCCATGATCTTGAGGGTGGGGGCCTCGATACAGGTCTTAAAAAGGGAGTCCACTATGTGGGTTTCACCGGTATAAAGGTCCTGATAACGGAAGAGCCCCCTGAAGGTGTTGTGATTGCAGTGGTCGCTCCTGGCCTGCGAGATGTATTCCAGCTCCACGTCGGTGGGGAGATCGAGACCTACCTTTTTCCTTTCCTCCCGGATATCATCCCTCAGAAAATAGGACCGGATCACCGGGATATCCCTCGCCTGAAGGGCCAGATTCCTTTTTAGGGAGATCCTCCGGAGCTCATCGTCGCTTTCGATCGAGAGGATGCCGACCTCCGGTTCATGATCAAGGATGACCTTGGCGATGGGGAAACCGATTCCCTCCTCAGGACGCCACCCGGTCCGGGAAAAAATCCGCCATTGCTGGATGACCTCGTTTGCCAAAAGGTCTGCCGCAATTCGCCTGACCTGTTCCTCATTCAGATCCCCCCGAATCTCATACAGCCTGGAGGTATAGATGGCCTCCCCCGGCCCGAGGGCCCTGCCCAGAAGATCCTCCACCGCCTCCCGGGCCGTGCTCCCGGCCGTATCCCTGACCCCGGGCCGGAATCCCACCCAGATCAGCCAGTCAAAATCACGGGCCATGGGGCTGTAAGAAGAGCGTTCGGTCACCGGGTTGGTAAAGATCTCTGTTTGGATCCGGGTCAATTGGTCCGGTTCCAGATCCGCATCAATGGTCAAGATCCGGATGACGCGGATGTCCTCCACGCCAAAGCCGAAATACTCCCTTGCCTTGCGCCGGATATTGACGCCCTCGGCGTCCATCAGCTCATCTTTCAGCCTAATTTCCAATCTAAAGGCCATGGGCTCACCTTTGCTTTCCTTGCTGTTGCCGCGGGGGATCGCTCCGACCCCTTGCAATCCCTAAAGGCCGCGATCGCTTCATTGGTTCCCCTCGCGGAACTCGATTCTATGTGTTATCCGGCCGGAAATCAATTCCGATTTGATCCGGAGCGTCGAACAGGGAAGCCCCTACCCGAGCCAATAGGCCCCGTCAGCCCCCTGAATGCCAACATGCCCGTCCTCTCAGCCAGTTAGCACCTGGTTTTCCGTCATAAAAGGCAAGAAATTCCCTTTGAATTCTGATGCCCCGATTTCATAACCTCACACGGAGGCACAAAGAACACAAAGGCAGAAAAAATAATTCAGTTTCACGCCTAAAATATAATCTCTTCGCGGCGTTGTGGCTTTGTGTGAGACATTTGGATTGCGGGTATCCGCCTTAAGGTCTTTCCGCGAGCAAGACCTGGATTTCCCGGCGCCTTCCTTCCCTTACTATGTGGAGGGTCAGGGTATCGCCCACCTGCATCCGGCTGATCCTCCCGGCCAGCTGTTGCATATCCAATATGGCCTTTTCATCTACAGCGGTAATGATATCGCCTCCAATCCGCAACCGCACCCCGTCGATCATCACATCCCGGTCGCCGCCCCTCAGCCCGGCCTGGTCGGCAGGCCCCCCGCGAACCACCTGGACCACCAGCACCCCCTCTGCTGCGTCGAGGCCAAGGTGCTCTGCCAGATCGCGGGTGATTGACAGGCCTGTAATCCCAAGCCAGGGTCGGGCCACCTTCCCGCCCGTGATCAACTCGGTGGCAACCTCCTTTGCCAGGTTGATGGGAATGGCAAAGCCGATCCCCTGATAACCCCCTGACAGGCTGAAGATGGCCGTATTGACCCCGATGACATCCCCGTTGGAATTAAGAAGAGGCCCCCCGGAATTTCCCGGGTTGATGGCCGCATCCGTCTGGATCAGGTTATCCATGTGGCCCCCGCCCTCTGTACGGATGCTCCTGCCCAAGGCGCTGACAATGCCGGTGGTGAGTGTATGGGTAAGCCCAAAGGGATTTCCAATGGCAATGGCCTTCTGTCCCGGCCGGACGGTCTCGGAGTCTCCCAAACGGGCCACGCCATTGACCTCCCGGGGGGAGATCCGAATAACCGCCAGATCCGAACCCGGATCGCGGCCCACCAGGCTGGCCCGGATCTTTCTGCCGTCCGCCATGGTAACGGTTATTTTCTGAGCATTGGCCACCACATGGTTGTTTGTCAGGATATACCCCCGGTTGTCGATTACAAACCCGGAGCCCTGCCCCTGTTGAGGTATGATTTCCATCCAGAAATTAATCCCGAGGGTGGTGGTGGCGATGTTGACCACCGCAGGATGGACCCTTTCAAAAACATCCATATTGATCTTTTCATCGGCAGAGACAACAACAGGCCTCGCCTCGACATCCGCCTCGGGAGCGTTATAATCAAGGGACTTGGCCGTCGGCCGCGAATCAAAGAACCGGCAAGGCTCATCTCGCCTAAACCACAAAAAGGCCAAAAGGACGAGGATCCCGATCAGGATAAGTTTGGCTTTATCTCTTGTCATTTGGACGAAAACTCCGGTGGAGCTGTTGCAGTGCTGCGACACAGGTTTATCACGATTACACTCTCAACCCCCCCTCCGTCAACCCAAAAACCCAACTGTCCTATTCCCCGGGCTCGCAAATGCCGGACCCTCGGCCATATGCTTTTTCCCTTTGGCCGTGTCAGCTCAATAAGCAGGAGAATAACAGTGAACATACCACCGGGGCAGGACGATTTTTCTTATGCTGCGGCCCAGGAAGAGACACCGCCCTCCCGGCAGTCGCGTCAGAAAAAGCCTCCTGCC
>JAGHEC010000401.1 GCA_021159525.1 Deltaproteobacteria bacterium
CACACGGGCCGGAGGTCTTACATGGAAATAATGGAACGAATCGACCATCCAGCCTCACTCCACTTGCCTGAATTTTGACTTGACCGTGCCGCACGCAGGACAGTTCCCGGGGGCCTCGTCCTCACTCTTCTTTTCCTCGTCCGATCCGTGCTTGATAAGTTTGGGGTATTTCTTGGGCTTGATCTCATTCTGAAACGCCGTCTCGATATTCTCCTCGGTGGAGCCGATCTTTGCATGCATGACGCGGAGACATGTCCAGGCATAGACCGATTCCGCATCGCCGATGCTCCGAAAAAGACGGACGATCTTGGGATACCCGTCGGTTTCAGCCTGTTTGGCACAGGATTTGTTCCGGACTCCTGCCTTGCATTCACCAGCAAAGCCGCAGGCCAGATTCGTCTCGGTCTTGTCAGCCATGGCGCTCAAGCTCCCGCGTCAAGCCGGACAGCAATGGCGCCGGATACTGCATTCTGGACGGCAACCTAACCGCTCGCCAGCTTAATCTTCCAATGCCTCCATATGATCGTCGTACAGCCGGGTCAGCTTAATACCCCGCATTAATGATCTTGGCCGAGCGGGATTCTAATCGCAAGAGGGGAAGGGGAAGGCGCGGCTCAAGACCGCACCTTCCTGTTTGGGTGGGTGTAAATAAGAGGGTATTAATCCTTAAAAATACCTTATTCGACGGGATACTCAGCCTTTTCCCAAGCCTTCCATCCGCCGCAGAGGTTTTTCACATGCTTGTAGCCCATCCGGCAAAGCGTACATGCGGTGAGGCACCCGCGGCCTCCGACCTTGCAGTAAACCACGATCTTCGCATTCTTATCGGGTATCTTTTTGTTCACACTGAATTCGATCAGCCCTCTCGGTATATTAATAGCCCCCGGAATATGACCCATCTTGTATTCCTTTGGCTCGCGGCAATCCAAGAATATCCAGCCCCCCTTGTCCAGCATCTCCTTTGCTTCCGAGACAGAGGCTTCACAGACATTCTTTTTGGCTTGTTCGATAAAATCCTTTGCGGTCATATCCTTTGCCACGGCCATTGGCGTACCGAAGGCGAAGGCACATGCGAACAATACGGCAAATGTTAAAAAACCAACTTTCCTCATAAAACTTCCTCCTTTTGTGAATAAAATTTTGGCATTCATCAGCGGGAACCTGCCGTCGGCAAGGATTCCCGTTATTCGGCACGTTTTTGGGGGATCATCCTATCGGAAACAATCACATCCTTGTTTGCCTTCCGTTCTTTCGGGTTTACCGCCTCTTCGGTGAGAAACAACTCCTCATTTCCATGGCAGTTGTTGCAGCTCTCATTTTGCGGCGTTTTGAGCCTGATGTTGTGGGGTGTAGCAAATTTCCAGGTGGGAAGGGCGTCAAAGTTGGCCAACCCGTTTTTTACATAGAAATCAAAGGTCCCCGAATCCACGGGAACGTGTCGCAACGTAACGAATTTCTCGGGCCGCTTGTCCGAGCGCAGGGGATTCAGCCCGATCTTGAAATCCATGGTGGAAGGTTGCGTCTTAAAATAGGCAAGACCTTGTTTGTCTTTACCTACATGACAACTGAAGCAGTTCTTATAGGGCATGGAATGGCATACCTGGCAGGCCACCTGATCCTTGTGAATCCAGTGGTTTTTTGCGTTGGCGGATTTTAGATCGTAGATTTGATCGTGGCATTGGACACACTTCGGGCCATTCTTCACGTCGTACCGGTTGGCAGGATCGCTCCCGTCTCCGTGCATCTCGTCGGCGGTATGGCATTTATTGCACTTGAAATATTTTTGTTTGTGCACATCGGGCGGCACGCCCTTGTTCTTGCCGAAATACTCCTTCTCGATCCGACTCCCGTGACAGGCTGTACAAACCGTTTGCATGGGGGGCCGTTTCTGGAAAAGGTGGCCATCGAGCAAACCGCCCTCAACTGCATCGGGACGACTGATATGGCACTGTCCGCAACTGCTGTGGCACGAACTGCAATGGCCTTCCCGTGCCGCATCGACCTTGGCATGAATCGCCTTGTCGGAAGCAGCCCGTTTGCCGATCATTTTCTTGAAAGGGGAAAGGGTCACATGAAGGCTGGTATTGTAATTTTCAGCGATCAGATCGTGACATGCACCGCAAGTTTCAGATGGATCCGGGTAAGACGGGTCTTTCACCACACCCTCATGGGCTGTTTTCCAATTCGGGTCGTTGGGATTCCCGCCATGGCACTCATGACACCCCAGCTCCCCATGGTTTTCATCTTCGGCCAGTGAACTATCCACCCAGATCTTCTCGTGCGGAGCCAACGGCTCCACAGCCCCCCCTCACCCTTCACCTTCGCTTTCAGCGGAGGCCGCCTTCTTCCCCTTGTCGGCCTCGGCTATCTCGCGGGTGATCTGGATAAGCTTCCGCGCATTGGTATGGCAGGTGAAACAGTGGTTTTCCTCTTCAGCCGCCTGGGCTGCTCCCTGAACTCCAGGCATGAGAACAAAGCCCACAGCAAGCGCCAAAAACAAGCCCCAGACAAATCTGACCGAATTCATAGCGCCAACTCCTCTCATCGAATTTTCGTTACCGTTCACAGGAGCTTCGGATCTCCCTGATACATTCATATGAGAAAATCGTATCAGCTCGATAATTCGGGGGACAACAGCGAACCTACCACCGGGGCAGGATGATTTTTCTTCCGCTCCCTCCGGGGCTTAGGCCCGCTACGGCCCGGAGG
Organism: Deltaproteobacteria bacterium; assembly: GCA_021159525.1. Taxonomy (GTDB): domain Bacteria; phylum Desulfobacterota; class DSM-4660; order Desulfatiglandales; family Desulfatiglandaceae; genus AUK324. Next base: position 2,710 of record JAGHEC010000401.1, read on the forward strand.
CCGGCACTCGCGTCAGAAAAACCCTCCTGCCCCTGTTCGCTGAGCTATTACGTAAGGCGGACAATCCCAAACTTGACCAAAGATTACCAGCGAACGGTTACGAATTTTCCAGTATCACCTCAATAATTAGGGGGATAACTGCGAACCTAGTGCCGGGGCAGAAGAATTTTTCTTCCGCTCCGGGCCTCC
>JAGHEC010000113.1 GCA_021159525.1 Deltaproteobacteria bacterium
CCTTCACGGCATTCCCCGCCTCTTGAACATCCCTGAAAACACTGTTTTTGTGCTGGGCCGCGATATCTGCAAGGTCCGTCTCAAGCGTCTCAGAGAAGGAATCGGCTTTGTTCCCCAGGATGTCTTTATCTTCTCCGACACCATCCGCAACAACGTGGTGTTCGGCAGAAAGGGGATTTCCGAACAGGATGTGGCAGAGGCCCTGCACACGGCCGGCATTTTAGAAGAGGTCGAGGCCCTTGAAAACGGCATGGACAGCCTGCTGGGCGAACGGGGAATCACCCTTTCCGGGGGCCAGCGCCAGCGCCTCACCATTGCCCGGGCCCTGGTCCGACCGTACCCCATCCTCATCCTGGACGACGCCCTATCCATGGTGGACGCCAACACGGAGGAGCTGATCCTGAACCGGATCCTGGACGGACGGCCCCACATGACCAACCTGATAGTCTCCCACCGGGTTTCCACTATCCGGAGGGCCGACCGGATCCTGGTCCTGGACCGGGGGGAGCTGGTGGAAGAAGGGCCCCATGATCAGCTCATAAGCTTGGGAGGCATTTACGCGGCCCTGTATGAAGAGCAGCTCCACGCAAAGGAACTGGAAGAGGAAGCCTGACAGGAAACCATGTTCGGCGATTACGGATACGCAGAAGAAGGACGCCTGGGCAAGCCTTACAACTGGCGGATCCTGAAAAGGCTGGCCCGATACGCCCTTCCCTACCGAAAGGCCATTGCCGCGGGTCTCTGCCTTTCGATCCTGATCACCCTCTTTGACCTGGTCATTCCCTATCTCACCAAGATCGTTATCGATCGCTATGTCGTGGCCTCATGGTATCGCATCGAACTGTATCGGCCGGACGACCCCGTGTTGCTTGGGCTGAACAAGCGATACAGACATCTTCTCGAAACCGATTCTGCGGGCGACGCCTTTTATATTTCCAATCTGCACATGAAACAGATCGACCCTGCAGATCTCCATCTTCTCAGGGGCCGCGGGATGCTTTCAGACGACCGGTTTTATCGAATCGCTCCAGCCGCGGATGTGAGGGGGATTCCGAAAGATGTGCGTGATAAGCTGGTCACGATGCGCGACGGCGCGGCCCTCATCCCTTACCGGGTCCTGAAGGACCTTCCGAAAGAGGAGGTCCTCCAGATCCGGGCCCGCGACATCAGGGGCGTGGTCATGATCGCCCTTGGCTTTTCCCTTTTGCTGATCCTTTCTCTGGCGGCCGGGTATGGGGAATACTACCTCCTGGAGTGGACCGGGCAGCGGATGATGCAGGATATCCGGCTGGCCCTCTTTGACACCATGCAATCCCAGGCCCTCCGCTTTTTTGACCGTCATCCGGTAGGCCGTCTCGTGACCCGCGTCACCAATGACGTGGAAAATCTCAACGAGATGTTCAAATCGGTATTTGTAACGGTCTTCAAGGACTTGTTTATCCTGTCAGGCATCCTGGGCATCCTCCTGGCCCTCAACTGGCGACTGGCCCTCATATGTTTCATCCTTCTTCCCATCATCTTTGTCGTCACCCTCATCTTCAGCACAATGGCACGGGAGGCCTTCAGGGAACTGCGGGCCACAGTGGCCAGGATCAATGCCTTCTTGCAGGAGCGGATCCGGGGGATGCAGGTCATCCAGTTGTTTGCACGGGAAAGGTTCCAGATGGAGGCGTTCTCCCGCATCAATTACCAAAACTACCTGGCCGGTGTCAGGCAGATACGGGTCTTTGCCCTGTTCATGCCGGCCATGGAACTCTTTTCCTCTCTGACCGTGGCCTTTCTCATCTGGCACGGGGGCGGCAAGGTCCTCCAGGACCAACTGACCCTGGGAACCCTGGTGGCCTTTGTGGGCTATATCCAGATGTTCTTCAAGCCGATCCGGGATATCTCCGAAAAGTACAACATAATGCAGCTGGCCATGGCTTCCAGCGAGCGGATATTCGAGTTTATGGACGCAGAGGAGATCATCCCGGCCCCTGCATTCCCCAAGACGCCCTCGAATGTCAGGGGCCGCCTTGTCTTTGACCATGTCTCGTTTGCCTATGAAAAGGGGAAGCCGGTCCTTCATGATATCTCCTTTGAAGTCAAACCGGGGGAGACCGCGGCCATTGTGGGGGCCACGGGTTCGGGAAAAACCACCGTGGTCAACCTGGTGGAACGCTTTTACGATCCGGATGAGGGATCGGTCATCCTGGACGGGGTGGATCTGCGGGAATGGTCCAATGAGGGTCTCAAAAACGCGGTCAGCCTGTGCATGCAGGATGTCTTTATCTTTGCAGGCAGACTGGCGGACAACATCTCCCTCGGGAGGGAAGGGGTGAGTGGAGATGCCGTCAGGGAGGCGGCGCAAACCGCCAATGCCATGACCTTTATCAGAAGACTCCCAAGGGGATTTGAAGAGGAACTGGGCGAAGGGGGCGCATCCCTGTCCACAGGGGAACGCCAACTCCTGTCCTTTGCCAGGGCACTGGCCAATGACCCCCGCCTTTTGATCCTGGACGAGGCAACCTCCAGTGTGGATCCTGAAACCGAGCGGCTTATCCAGGAGGCCATCTCCCGGATGTCCGCGAGACGGACCACCCTCATTGTAGCCCACCGGCTCTCCACCGTGCGGCATGCGGACCGGATAATGGTGATGCATCGGGGCCGGATCCGGGAGCAGGGGACCCATGAGGAGCTTATGGCCCTGGAAGGCATCTACTTCAGGCTCCACCGTCTCTCATGACAGCCTTTTAAAACCGGCCTCATTGGCTGACCCTATCGCACGCAGGTCCCGATCGTGGAAAAGGTCATTCGCCGGGTGTCGAGATGGACGGGCATGCCGATGGGGAGGGTCAGATTGTTCCGGCCGTGGCCTATGGGGAAGCGGGCGATCAGGGGGATATTGAGGCCTGATGCGGCCTCCATGAGAAGACGGTCGATGTCAGACGGATCGCCGCAGTCCATGAATTCCCCGGCGATCAGCCCGGACAGGCCTTTCAATTGCCCTGATAAAGAGAGATGGGTCAGCATTCGGTCGATACGGTACAAAGCCTCTCCCCGGTCTTCAATAAAGAGGATGGCCCCCTCGAGGGATGGAAGAAACCGGGTCCCGGCCATATGACAGATAAGGCTCAAATTGCCCCCCAAGAGGATTCCCCGGGCCTCTCCCGGGATGAGGGGGGTTCCTTCCACAGGCTCCAGCAGCAGAGGTTGTTGTGATGACAGGATGCGTAAAAGGCCGTCCATGTTGGCCGGGGTGGAAGTGGACAGGCCTCCGACCATAGGGCCGTGAAAGACGACCAGACCGGTCTGTTGATAAACCGCCAACAACAGGGCCGTGATATCGCTGTATCCCACCATGATCTTGGGGTGCTTCCGGATCAGGTCATAGTCGATCCTGTCAAGGAGCCGGAGGCTCCCGTATCCTCCTCGGGAGCACATGATGGCGGCGACCGACTCATCCCGGAACATGTCGTGGAGATCCGAAAGGCGGGAGGCGTCATCCCCTGCCAGGTAGCCGTTTTGATCGTAGAGGTGCGGGGCCTCGCGAATCCGATAGCCTCTGGCGGCCAGCAGGTCCAGGCCCGGCTTCAGGTCCGAAGGGCTCACCGGACCGGCCGGCGAGATCACGCCGATCAGGTCCCCGGGCCTCAGGCGACGGGGGACGGCAAATGACTTAGCTGGGAAACAAGGGAGCATGGATTATAGGGTTTTATGGAGCGCCGATCCCGGGCATGTCAGACCGTGCTCGATAGGGATGCTCTCACAGGTTTCGCTTAAAGAGGATGATTAGCCCCTGGAGGGTCAGGAATTCCTCCACCTGGTGGATCGTCTCCGAGACTTCTGCGATGAGCGGGGCCAGCCCGCCGGTGGCAATCGCCAGGCAGGCCTCCCCGGACTCCTTTCGGATGCGTTTGACAATGCCGTCCACCAGCCCGGCATACCCGAAAATAATCCCCGCATTCATGCTGCTGACCGTGTCCTTGGCGATGACCGTCCTGGGCCTCGAAAATATCTCTACCCTGGGGAGCTTGGAGGCCTCCCGAAAGAGGGCCTCGCACGAGATGATAACCCCGGGTGCAATGGCGCCGCCCGTATATGCCCCTTCTTTGGACACACAATCGAATGTGGTGGCTGTCCCAAAATCCACTACAATCAGTGAAGTCCGGTATTTTTCGTAGGCAGCAACCGCATTTACGATCCGGTCGGCGCCTACTTCCCTCGGGTTGTCGTACTTGATGGGCATTCCGGTCTTGATCCCCGGACCTACGATGACGGGCTTGACATGAAAGTATCGTTGCGAAAACTCCTCCACCGTGTTCAGAAGCGGAGGAACCACGCACGACACAATGGTATGCTGAATATCCTCAAAGCGGATGCCGTTCCACTGAAACAGGGTCCCTATCAGGATGCCCAGTTCATCCGCAGTGGTCTCTTTTTCAGTACGGATGCGCCAGTGTTGGCGTATCTCATTTCCCTCTGTCACGCCCAGCACAATGTTGGTATTGCCGATATCCATACAAAAGAGCATGGTGTCTCTATCCTTGTCCTTCTGCCTTGCCCCGCTTGATGGCGTCAATAATCCGGACGGTTTCCACTGCCTTGCGTACATTATGAACCCTGACCATGTGAGCGCCGTTCATGACCCCTGCCGCTACTGCGGCCATGGTGCCCGTATCCCTCTCATCTGGGGCTCTGTCGAGGATATGGCCGATGAAAGCCTTATTGGAAGGGCCTATCAGGATGGGCCGGCCGAGGGATTGAAATCGGGCAAGATCCCTGATGATCTGGAGGTTGTGATCAAAGGTCTTTCCAAAGCCGATTCCCGGGTCCACCAGGGTCAGCTCCCTCTGGATGCCGGCCTCCTCGCACCTCTCGACAGCCTCCCTCAAAAAATCCAGGATCTCGGTAATCAGGTCTTCATAGACAGGATTTTTCTGCATATCCCGCGGGGTCCCCTTCATGTGCATCAGGACCACGGGAACCCCTGCCCGGGCCACAGTCCCGGCCATATCCGGATCAAACCGCAGGGCGCTGATGTCGTTAATCATGGAGGCCCCGGCCCCGAGGGCCTCGCGGGCCACCTGGGCCTTGCAGGTGTCAATGCTGATGGCCGCGGTCACCTCCCTGCTGAGTGCCTCGATGACCGGAACCACGCGGTCGATCTCCTCGCCCGCGGAAATGGGCTGGGAAAAGGGTCTGGTGGATTCGCCGCCCACGTCAATGATGTCGGCCCCGTGCTTCTCCATCTCTATGCCGTGTGCAACCGCCCGGTCTGTTCCAAAATAACGGCCCCCGTCCGAAAAGGAGTCCGGGGTTACATTCAGGACTCCCATCACGTGGGTCCTTCTGCCCAGATGCAGTGTACGTCCGTTCCATCTGAGTGTGGCGTTCATCTCATTCTTTCTCTTCTTCAGTTGCCTCTGTTTCCGGCTTTTCCGAATCGAATTCAGGGGCCTTGACCTCCTCCGGAGGTCTGGCCCTTTGCTTTCGCACAGGTCCCTTGCCGGGGCCGGCCCCTTTCTTGCCTGAAACGATCTCGTCCAGGTCTTCGCCGGTCAGGGTCTCCTTTTCCAGGAGGGCGCTGGCAATCCCGTGCATGGCGTCGAGATTATCCCGGATGAGTTGAGAGGCCTTTTCATAGGCCTCGGTCACGATGCTCCGCACCTCCTCGTCGATCTTGCGTGCGGTTTCCTCCCCGTAGTCTCTATGCTGGGAGAGCTCCCTGCCCAAGAATATCTGTTCGTCACGTTTTCCGAAGCTCAATGGACCCAGGTCCTTGCTCATGCCGAAGTCGCAGACCATCTTCCGCGCGAGCGTCGAGGCCCTTTCGATGTCGTTCCCTGCCCCGGTTGTCTCGGTATTGAGAATGATCTCCTCCGCGGCCCTGCCACCCATGAGGATGGCAATGTTATTCAGGAGGTGCTCTTTGGGATAGGTGTGCTTTTCATCGATAGGAAGCTGCTGGGTGAGACCCAGGGCCCGTCCCCGGGGAATGATGGTGACCTTGTGAATCGGATCCGTGCCTGGAAGGAGTTTGGCCACCAGGGCATGACCGGCTTCATGATAGGCGGTGATGCGTTTCTCTTCTTCACTGATGATCATGCTCTTTCGCTCGGTCCCCATCAAGACCTTGTCTTTGGCATCCTCAAAATCCTCCATTTCCACGCGGTCTTTGCCTCGCCGTGCGGCCATCAGGGCCGCCTCGTTGACCATGTTTTCCAGGTCTGCGCCGGTAAAGCCCGGGGTCCCCCTGGCCAGGACCGAGACATCCACATTGTCGGCCACGAGCTTTTTGCGGAGATGCACCCGGAGGATCCCCTGCCGGCCGCCCAGATCAGGGACAGGAACCACCACCTGCCGGTCAAAACGACCCGGCCGCAGCAGGGCCGGATCCAGTACATCGGGCCGGTTGGTGGCCGATATGAGGATAACGCCCTCATTGGACTCGAAACCGTCCATCTCTACCAGAAGCTGGTTGAGGGTCTGCTCCCGCTCATCATGGCCGCCCCCCAGTCCTGCCCCGCGATGCCGGCCCACTGCGTCAATCTCGTCGATAAAGATGATGCAGGGGGCATTCTTCTTCCCCTGATTGAACAGGTCCCTGACCCGTGATGCCCCGACCCCTACAAACATCTCCACAAAATCCGAGCCGCTGATGCTGAAAAAGGGGACCCCTGCCTCCCCTGCAATAGCCCTTGCCAGGAGGGTCTTTCCGGTTCCGGGTGAACCCACCAGGAGCACTCCCTTGGGGATTCTCCCCCCAAGACGGGTGAACTTTTTGGGATCGCTCAGGAATTCGACAATCTCGCCCAACTCCTCCTTGGCCTCGTCAATCCCTGCCACATCCTCGAAGGTCACCTTTTCCTGAGAATCGCTCAGGAGCCTTGCCCGGCTCTTTCCAAAGGAGAGGGCCTTCCCGCCGCCGGCCTGCATCTGGCGCATAAAGAATATCCATACCCCGATCAACAAGAGCATAGGGACCCAGGAGAGGAAGACCTGAAACCACGAGGAATCCTCCTCGGGCCGCACAGTGATCTCCACCCCTTTGCTCCTCAGGAGGCTGATGAGGTCAGGATCTTTGGGCGCATAGGTCTTGAACGGACCTTGGGTCGACATGCCTGCGATGTTGTCGCCCTGGATGGTGACCTGATGGACGCTGCCGCTTTCCACCATGGTCAAAAAATCGCTGTAGCTGATGCCGGTCCTGGCCCGATCAGGCTGTTTGAATATCTGAAAAAGCATTACCATCATGAGGCTTATCACCAGCCACAGCGCCAGATTTTTGTAAAAAGGGTTCAATTAATTATGACCTCCATGAGAATGGTTCTTTGGAATCACCTCAATAATTAGGGGGATAACTGCGAACCTGGTGCCGGGGCAGAAGAATTTTTCTTCAGCTCCGGGCCTCCGGGCTGGTCTCTTGAGTGACTTATCTGCTAGGGACACCCGCCTGCCAAGGCCAATTGAGCGTTCTTGCCAAGACTTTCGTCCCGTGGATCTGCGATGGCAGAAGGAACTAACATGGGTAACAAGGCAATGGCGGGCAGGCTTGCCCCTTTGGCATTCTCGACTTCGTCGAGCTGCGGCTTCCCCCACTGATAAGTCACGAAGAGACGGCACCCTCCCGGCAGTCGCGTCAGAAAAACCCTCCTGCCCCGGCTTATTGAGCTGTTACGTGAGGCGGACAATCCCAAATTTGACCAAAAATCACCCGTGAACGGTTACCTGGGCGAGGATGAAATCGCATACGCGGTCATTAAAGGTTTGAAACTCTTCAATCATGACCATGTGCCCGGCATCGGGAATGATTTCCATTTTGCTTCCCCGGATGGCTTGGTGCAGTTTTTTGGACAGGGAGGGGGGCGTCAGCTTGTCCTGGCTGCCGCAGAGAATGAGACAGGGGAGATCAACCCCGCCTATCCGGTCTCGCACATCGAAGCGGTCACAGGCATAGAAGTCGCCGTAGGTTGTCTTGGAACCTGCGGCCTTCATCAACCTGACCCCTTCCTGAATGAGCCGCCGGTCCGAGCGCTCCCCGTAGGCAGCCCCCATGAGCGTATCCACGATGGCATCAAAGCGGTTCTGCAGGCCTTCCAGGAATACGGGGGCCACCTTGAGCCTTGGCCCGGTCCCCACCAGGATGATGGCCTTCATAAGACCAGGGTATGACAGGGCTGCCTCCTGGACAATGGCCCCGCCCATGGAATGGCCCATCACAAAGGGCGGCTCATCAAAGACTGCGCTTAAGATCTCTCTCAGCCATGCTGCATAGGCCGTGATATCCGAGAGGGCCGGCCCCCGGCTCCCGCCGTGGCCCGGCAGGTCCAGGGCCAGTGTGTTGACGGACCTGGCCAATCGCCCGGAAGGGCCTTTGGGCTTCCTGACCTGGTTTTGCCAGATCTGGGAAGCGCCCCCTGCTCCGTGAATCATCACCAGGGTCGGCCGGTCCGCTGAAGCATCATCTAAAACAGACCTGAACCCGATCCCCATTTCTTTCAACGTATTGATAATCACCATGTTCCCCATCGTCCCGGACTGGTCTGAGACCTGTCAGCAAGGGTTCCGGTTAAACCAAGAAGCACACCTGGCTCAACAAACCCGGCCAACCCTCTACCACCGTATCAGGGCGCTCCCCCAGGTCAATCCTCCGCCAAAAACCGGGAGACAGACCAGGTCCCCCTTCCGGATGGTCCCGTCCCGGACCGCCTCGTCCAGGGCGATGGCACAGGACGCGGAAGAGATATTTCCGTATTTGTTCAGGGTCACATAAAACCGCTCCATAGGGATGTTGAGGATCTTGGCCATGGACTGAAACATGCGGAGATTTGCCTGGTGGGGGATGAACCACTGCATGTCTTCCACTGCCACGTGGTTGAATTCAGCCGCCTCCTTGATGGAGTCCACAAAATGCCTCACCGCCACCCGGAAGCTGGCGTTGGCCTCGATGAGCTTGAGGGAATGAAGTTTCTTGTCCACGCTCTCATGGCAGATGGGAGTGGTCTTGGAGCCGCCGCCCGGCATCAGGAGATCCTGTCCCCCGAAGCCGTCCGTATGGAGATGGGTGGAGAGGATCTCAGATCCCTCATCCCCCATCCGGAGCACGGCGGCGCCGGCCCCGTCTCCCCAGAGGATGCAGGAGGTCCGGTCGGTCCAGTCGAGGGTCCGGGTCATGACCTCGGAGGCAACTACAAGGACCCGCTTGGCGGCCCCGGTCTTGAGATATTGTTCCGCAACATTGAGGGCAAAGATGAATCCTGAACAGGCCGCGGTCACGTCGAATGTGACGGCCTGAGGCGCATCCAGTTTGGCCTGGAGCCAGTTGGCCGCAGAGGGACAACAGGTATCGGGGGTAATGGTGGCCACGATAATCAGATCAATGTCTTTGGCCGTTATCCCGGCCATCTCAAAGGCCTTGAGCGCGGCCTCCCGGCCCAGATCGGAGGTGGCAATGTCCGGCGCAGCGATCCGCCTCTCCCGCACGCCGGTGCGCTGTACAATCCACTCATCGGTTGTGTCCAGTCCCATCTTTTCCAGATCATGATTGGACAGGACCTTGGGCGGCACATAGGAGCCTGTCCCTAAAATTCTGACCGTTGCCATTCGCTATTTTTTCTCCACCTGGATACCCAGTTCCTTTTCTTTTTTGGCAACCGCCAGGCGGGTCTTGACCACCGTATCCGGAATAAGGCTCATGGAATCAATGCCGCACTCCACCAGAAACTCGGCAAAATCTGGAAAGTCGCTCGGCGCCTGGCCGCAGATCCCGATCTTGCGTCCCTTCTTTTTGGCTGCCTCGACGACCTGGGCCACCAGCCGTTTCACCGCGTCGTTTCGCTCGTCATAGATGTGAGCCACCAGAGACGAATCGCGGTCCAGACCCAGGGTCAACTGGGTCAGGTCGTTGGATCCAATGGAAAACCCATCGAAGATATCGGCAAACTGGTCCGCACAGATCACATTGCTGGGGATCTCGCACATCACATAGATCTCCAGCCCGTCTTCCCCTTGGACCAGTCCGAATTTCTTCATGACCTCAATGACCTTCTTTCCCTCTTCCGGGGTCCTGCAAAAAGGGATCATGGCCTTGATGTTGGTGAGCCCCATCTCGCTCCGGGCCTTGTGCAGGGCAATGCACTCCAGTTCAAAGGCCGGCATGAACTTCTCATCATAATACCGGGAGGCCCCCCGCCAGCCGATCATGGGGTTGCTTTCAAGGGGCTCATAGAGGTATCCGCCCAACAGGTTTTCGTATTCATTGGTTTTAAAATCAGAGAGCCGCACGATCACGTCGTTGGGATAAAATCCGGCCGCAATCCTGCCCACGCCTTCTGAGAGTTTGTCAATGAAAAACTGCCGCTTATCGTCGTATACGGCGGTGATCTCGTCAATCTTGTAGATAACGCCGGCAATCTTCTGGTCGGATTTGGCCCTTTCTCGCAGCTTGTCATAGTCCAGAAGAGCCAGGGGATGGATGCCGATATGGGAACTGATGATAAACTCTTCCCTTGCCAGCCCCACCCCGTCGTTGGGGATCATCCCCTGGGAAAAGGCCTTTTCCGGCATGCCCACGTTCATCATGATCTTGGTCCGCGTGCGGGGGATATCCTTTAAATCGATCTTGTCCACCTGATACTTTAGGAGTCCCTTGTAAACATGGCCGGTTTCCCCCTCGCAGCAGGAGACGGTTACCTCCTGTCCGGATGCGATTATTTCGTCTCCGTTCCCGGTGCCAATTACGCACGGGATGCCCAGCTCCCGGGAAATAATGGCCGCATGGCAGGTCCGGCCCCCCTTGTTGGTGACAATGGCTGAGGCGATCTTCATGATCGGTTCCCAGTCAGGGTCAGTCATGCTCGTCACCAGGACCTGATTGGGCTTAAACTTGTTCATCTCCAGGGTTGACTGGATCACGTTGGCCACACCCTGGCCTATCTTGCTCCCCACTGCAGTGCCCGTGGCCAGGATCTCCCCTTCTTCCAAGAGGCTGTAGCTCTCATAGGTATTAATATCCTGATGGGAATGAATGGTCTCGGGCCGGGCCTGGACAATGAACAGCTCGCCGGTCCCTACATTGACGCCGTCCCCGTCCTTGGCCCACTCGATGTCCATGGGCTTGAAATACCCGGCCTCGTTGCTGTAGTGCTCTTCGATGATGCAGGCCCATTCGGCCAGTTTCAAAATCTCGTCGTCCGTGAGCACATAACGATGCCGCTCATCCAAAGTGGTAGCGACGTTCCTGACCGTGGCATCGTCTTCAAGAGAATAAACCATTTTGATGTCGCGATCCCCTGCCTTGCGGCCGATGATAGCCCGCTTGCCCATCTTGAGCGTCGGTTTGAAGACATAGAATTCATCCGGATTAACCGTTCCCTGGACCACGTTCTCACCCAGGCCGTAGGCCCCTGTGATAAACACGGCATCCTTGAACCCGGTCTCTGTATCGATGGAAAACATAACCCCGGAATAGGCCGAATCGCTGCGCACCATCTTCTGGACCGCAATGGAAAGGGAGACGTCAAACTGGCCGAACCCCTTATCGTGACGATAGGAGATGGCCCGGTTGGTGAAGAGGCTGGCAAAGCATTTCTTGCAGGCATCCAGGACACTCCGTCTCCCCCGGATATTCAGGAAGGTGTCCTGCTGACCGGCAAAAGAGGCATCCGGAAGGTCTTCGGCCGTGGCTGACGACCGGATGGCCACGTCCACATTGGTAATGCCCTGGATCTGTTCCGCCTTTTCGGAATATTCCTCTCCGAGTTTGTCATAAGCGGAGTAGATGGCCTGTGTGAGATCCGGTGGGATTTCTGCATGGGTGATGATCTCGCGCACTTCCCTGCCCCGGGTCATGAGGTTGTGGATGTCATGGGTGTCCAGGTCCTTTAAAATCCTTTTAATCTCTTCCTCGATCCCCGCATACTTGAGAAAATAACGGTAGGCATAGGCAGTAACTGCAAAGCCGTTGGGGACCCGAATGCCTTTGCTCTTAAGCTTCTGATACATCTCCCCCAGAGAGGCGTTTTTGCCGCCGACCAAGGGGACATCTCCAATCCCGACTTCATCAAACCAGAGAATGAACTTCTTCTTGTTGTCTCCCGCCATCATCCACCTCCTCTTTCCTGGTCCTTTTTTGGTTGATTCGGACCTGTTCCCGTATTATGTCGGGTAAAACCTGTATCACCATATGGCACTTGTTGTCAATCTTCAAATATGGCATAGAAATAGAAGCGCAAGGTCTGGCGCCTCCCGCCTGATGTCCGGGGCGCAGAGGCCTTTACGGAGGAAGCCATCATGACAGATTACACACTGGACAGGCCTGTTTACATGGACTACAACGCCACCACGCCGGTGGATCCGCAGGTCCTTGAGACCATGATGCCATTTTTGACCGATCAATTCGGAAATCCCTCCAGCGGCTATTCACTGGGCAGACAGGCCCATGAGGCCATTGACCGCGCACGGGGAGAAGTGGCCGGTCTGATCCATTGCCGGCCGGACGAAATTGTCTTCACATCAGGGGGGAGCGAGTCCAACAACATGGTTCTCAAAGGCATAGTTGATATGACGAATCCCCGGAAATGCCATATCATTACATCGGCCATCGAGCATCCGGCCATCCTGAATCCGGTCCTCTACCTGATGGAACTGGGCGTGGAGGCGACGGTCCTGCCGGTGGACGGACTCGGCAGGGTGGATCCAGACGATGTACGAGAAGCTGTTTCGCCCCGAACAGTCCTGATCACGGTGATGCTCGCCAACAACGAGACCGGGACCATCCAGCCCATTCGTGAGATCTCGGACGTAGCCCATGAGCATGGGATTCCCCTCCATACGGATGCGGCCCAGGCCGTGGGAAAAATCCCCGTGGATGTGGGGGACCTGGGTGTGGATTTTTTGACCGTAGCCGGACATAAGCTCTATGCGCCCAAAGGCGTGGGCGCCCTTTATATCAGGGACGGGAGATTCCTCACGCCCCTTATCCATGGGGCAGGCCAGGAAGGAGGACGACGGGCCGGCACAGAGAACGTGGCTCTGGCCGCAGGTATGGGGGCCGCATGCCGGATCGCATCGCAAAGGCTGGAAACAGATGCCGAGCGCATCCGGACCCTGAGAGATAGTCTCCAGGGGCTGCTCTTTGATGGGATCGAGGGCCTGGTCCTGAACGGCCGCCCTGACTGTCGCCTTCCCAACACATTGAACATATCGGTGCCCGGCATAGAGGGGGGCAGGATCCTTGAAGCTATTCCGGGACTCATGGCCTCTACCGGGGCCGCATGCCATGATCGCACAGTAAAACTTTCTCATGTGCTGGCGGCCATGCACGTTCCTGCGGAGATCGGCATGGGGGCCCTAAGGCTGACCCTTGGGAGGGGAACGACAATGGAACAGGTTGAAACAGCGTCCCGGCTGCTCATCCGCCAAGTCCGCAGGATGCGTTATGCACAGGCCGGATGACAGGGTTAGCCGCAAACCCCGGCGTGTGGCCCATCACTGCCCATGAATGTCACATCTTCACATCGTCCATGCGAGACCCAACCAGAGGTCCCCTGTGTCAGGGTGGCGCTTCCCGTCCCGGTGACCGGGACTTTTGACTATAAAGTCCCGCCGGACCTTTGTCGCGCGGCCCGGGTGGGATGTCGCGTCCTGGTCCCGTTTCACCGCCGGAAGGTGACCGGTTACATCATGGAAATCCTTTCACAGACATCCGACCGGGACCTGAAGGAGGTTGCAGACATCCTGGATGCGGAACCGGTTTTTCCCCCCAAAATGGTCCCCTTTTTTCAATGGATTGCCGATTATTACGTTCATCCCGTCGGAATGGTCATACGCACGTCTTTGCCGGAATCCTATGTAAAAACCGCTGCCCTGACCGAGGCGGGAACCGCTGTTTTAAATGCTGGCAATCTCTTCAGCTCCGATGCGTCCCGGATGCTTTCCTGGATACGGGACCATCCGGATACCCCTCTGCAATGGCCCCTTAAAACGCTCTACCCGCTCCAGGAAAAGGGATGGATCCGTATCCAAACCCGGGTCAGGCAACGGGATATCTCCAATCCGTATGCCCTAAAATTCATCCGCCCGAGACAGGGCCTCGACCTTAAGACCGTTCTCGCAAACCCGGGGAGGCGCAAGGCCAGAAACGAGGAGGCCTTTTTGACCGAGGTCTTCGATGCAGGGACCGTGCTTTTAAGCGAGATACGGGTTCGATTTCAGAACGGCGCTTATCTTGTGGATAAATGGGTCAAAAAAAATGTCCTCGAAGTCCAGCGCATCCCGGTGCACCGCAATCCGGGAGGCCTGGCTGCGCCGCCGCCAGCCCCTCCCCCTGAGCTGCATGCCCGCCAGAGAGAGGCCCTGAACCAAATCCGCAGGCAACTCAATGAAGGCGGATTTTCATCCATGCTGCTCTACGGGGTCACGGGGAGCGGTAAGACCGAGGTCTATTATCAGGCGGTGAAACACGCGGTTGAATCGGGCCGGCAGGCCCTCCTGATGGCCCCTGAGATATCCCTTACCGTCTACCTGGAGGCCCTTTTCCGGTCCAGGCTCGGGGATCGTGTTGCGGTGTATCACAGTGGACTCACCCGAAAAGAGCGGCGCTATGAATGGATGCGCATGATCCGGGGTGATGTGGACCTGGTGATCGGGGCCCGTTCGTCCCTCTTTGCCCCCCTCCCACGTCTGGGCCTGATCATTGTGGACGAAGAACACGATGCCGCCTATGTGCAGGAAGCGGCAAGGGGAAAACCCCACTATCACGCCAGAGACGCGGCAGTGGTTCGGGCCAGGATGGAAAAGGCGCTTATCATCCTGGGATCGGGGACCCCTTCGCTCCAGTCCTACCACAACAGCGTGACCGGGAGATACCGCCTCATCGCAATGCCGGAGCGGGTGGAAAACCGGCCCCTTCCGCACGTGGAAATCGTGGACATGAAGGAAGAGTTGGACGGTCTGGGAAGGCGCCAGATGCTGAGTTCAAGACTTGTCACGGCCCTTGACAGGCATCTTGCCGAGGAGAACCAGGCCATCTTGTTTCTGAATCGGCGCGGCTTTCACCGACTCTATCTGTGCAGAACATGCGGTCGCGCGGTCTCCTGTCCCAACTGCGACGTGGCCCTTACCTTTCACCTGAACGAAAACCGCCTCATCTGCCACTACTGCGGCTTCTCCTGCGGGACGGAGGTCCGGTGCGCCGGGTGCGGTCAAAGGCGTTTCAAGGCCTGCGGCTTTGGCACGGAAAAGCTTGAACAGGAGGTGCGCACCCTTTTTCCCCGGGCCAGAATATCCCGAATAGATGCGGATTCGGCCCGCGGTAAGGGCGAGGCGGCCAGGATTCTGGGGGCATTCGGGAGGCGCGAAACCGACATCCTGGTGGGGACCCAGATGATCGCCAAGGGCCATGACTTTCCCCGTGTCACCCTGGTGGGAGTTGTCTCGGCCGATCTCTCCCTCAGTTTTCCCGATTTCAGGGCCGGCGAACGCACATTCCAGCTCCTCTCCCAGGTGGCCGGCCGGGCCGGCAGGGGAAAATGGAAGGGACAAGTCATTATTCAGACCTACAATCCGGATCATTACGCGGTCCGTTCGGCCATGTCACACGATTACCAGTCGTTTTTCAAAAAGGAAGAGGAGTTGCGAAAGGCCCTGTGGTATCCCCCCTTTTGCAGCCTGGCCTGTATCAGGCTCCAGGGCAACAGCAAAAAGCAGACCGAGGCAGCGGCCAGGAGGTTGTCCTCGGATTTACAACACATCCTCAAAAGATGGCCCAGAAGGGGAAGAGAAATCCAGGTCCTGGGACCGGTGGAGGCCCCTATTGCCCGGATCAAGGGAAAGGTCAGGTGGCAGTTTCTGGTGAAAAGCCGGAGCCCGGCCCTCTTGAGGCACTTTATCGCAGAGATCCGGCGGGCTACAATATGGCTCAGATCCGAGGGCGTTTATCTGATCTCGGACGTGGACCCTTATGACATGCTGTAAGACCCCTCATCATGCTCTTTTGGACAAGCGGGGCAAAGGACAGTACATTAAGGAGTATCAGCTCAATAATTGGGGGGATAACAGCAATCGTATCACCGGGGCAGGAAGATTTTTCTTGTGCTCCGGGCCTCCGGGCAGTCGCGTCAGGAAAACCCTTCTGCCCCTGTTTATCGAGCTATTACAGTAAGGAGATAATGGTATCATGATCGGCGTATTTGATTCGGGTTTCGGCGGGCTGACCATCTTGAGGGCCTTCCTGACCAAACTCCCCCAGTATGACTATACCTATCTGGGCGACAATGCCCGCACCCCCTATGGCAACAAATCCCAGGCCGTTATCTATGCCTATACGCGCCAGGCCGTGGAATTCCTCTTTGCCCGGGGATGCGTCCTGGTGATCCTGGCATGCAATACCGCCTCGGCAAAGGCCTTGCGCAGGATCCAGCAGGAGTTCCTGCCGGCTGCCTACCCGGACCGGCGGGTCCTGGGGGTGGTCATTCCCCTGGCCGAGGCCGGCATTAAGGTCTCCCGGTACGGCCGGATCGGGGTCATCGGAACCCGGGCCACCATCGAGTCGGGGGTCTACGAGCAGGAACTGGCCAAATTAAGCCCGGACGTCAAGGTTTTCGGCCAGGCCTGTCCTCTTTTGGTCCCCCTTGTGGAAGAAGGCTGGGTCGGCAAGCCCGAGGCCAATATGATCCTCAAGAAATATCTTTACCGAATCAAACGGAAAAAGATCGACACGCTTATCCTGGGCTGCACCCACTACCCTTTTCTCCAGAAGGACATCGAACGGATTATGGGGAAAAACTGCCGGGTCCTGAACGGGCCCGACACGGTCTCTGATAAACTGATTGATTACCTTGAAAGACACCCGGAAATACAAAGGCGGCTCACCTGCAAGCGAAATGCGGCCTTTTTTACCACGGACGACCCGGACCGGTTTGAACTCCTGGGCCAGAAGTTCCTCCGTTACAACATCCCACAGGTGAACCGGGCCCTGCTTTAAGAGCAAAAGGTATCAGCTCAATAATTAGTGCCTATCCACAAATAGATTTGGGCACGAGGTATCACCTCAATAATTAGGGGGATAACTGCGAACCTAGTGCCGGGGCAGAAGAATTTTTCTTCCGCTCCGGGCCTCC
>JAGHEC010000178.1 GCA_021159525.1 Deltaproteobacteria bacterium
AAGCTATCATTATCTTAATATTTCAAAACAATCGGGAGGTGCATATTGGAACTGATCACAGGAGAGGATGTCCGTAAGGTTTACCGCAACGGAGGCGTGCCCGTCGAGGCCCTCAAGGGCCTGAGCTTTTCCATTGAAAAGGGGGCGTTTGCCTCTGTGGTAGGGCCTTCGGGGAGCGGCAAGACCACGCTCCTCAATCTGATCGGCTGTCTGGATAAGCCGTCTGCCGGGATGCTTTTGGTGGCCGGAACCGATGTGGCGGCCCTTGACCGCAGGGACGCGGCCCTCTTCAGGGGCACGCATATCGGGTTTATCTTTCAGAGCTTCAACCTGATTCCGATACTGACCGCCTACGAGAACGTGGAATACCCTCTCATCGTGGTTCAGAATGTCCCTGCCTCCAGACGCCGGGAACAGATCGATGAACTCCTTGAGGCTGTCGGGATGAGTGAACAAAAGGGGAAGCGGCCCGACCAGCTCTCGGGCGGGCAGAAACAGCGGGTGGCCATTGCCAGGGCCCTGGTGACCCATCCCGAACTGGTCCTGGCCGATGAGCCTACGGCCAACCTGGACCATAAGACGGCCATGGGCATTCTGAGGCTCATGAAACGAATCCGGGATGAACGGGAGACCACCTTTGTGTTCTCGACCCATGACCACCGGATCATCGGCGAGGCCGAGGTCCTTTACCGGATCGAGGACGGCCTCCTGAAAACACACGGAGTAGACGGAGGGCCCGGCCATGACTAATCTCATCAGGATTGCGGGAAGAAACCTGTTTCGGTACAAACGGCGGACCCTCTTGACACTTTCCCTCATCGTGATCGGGGTCCTGTTCGTGACCGGGTTCGTGGCCATTACCGGATCCTTTAAGGGCATGATGATCGGTCAGATCACGGATTCCTTTGTGGGGCACCTGCAGATTCACCGGAAGGGCTACCTGGCCGCCATCGACAGCCTGCCGCTCACCATGAATCTGAAACCGGGGGCCGTTCGCAAGGCGGAGGCGGCTCTCAAAGCGATGCCGGAGGTCGAAGCCTATTCCAAAAGGATCAAGTTCGGGGGCATGTTCAGCAACTTCACAGAGACCGGCAACATTCGGCTGAACGGGGTGGACCCGGAAATGGAGGCCAGGACGGTTCCCCTGCTTTTGTCCAGGGTCCTGGAAGGAAACAAGGGCCTCAAAAAGGGCGAGATCCTGGTGCCGGAGCTTCTGGCCAAAGGCATGAAGGTCAAGGTGGGGGATGTGGTGGTGGTGATCGCCACCAACCGGGATGGATCGGTGAACGGGAAACAACTCAGGGTCGGGGCCATCCTGGAAAGCGCCACCGGCCCCGGCGGCAGGGACGGCTATGTCCACATAGACGACGCCATGGAGATCCTACGAATGGAGCAGCCGGAGATCAGCGAGATCGCCGTGCGGATCAGGGATTTCGGAGAACTTCCCGGGGTGTTCGGGACACTCAAAGGAAATCTCGCCGGCGAATTGAACCCTCAGGGGAAGCCCATCTTCGACGTCCACACCTGGGAAAAGATTTCCCCCTTTTCCAATATCGCCCGGATGATCGACCTGATGACCCTGTTCGTTCAGATCATGCTCGTGGCCATCGTCCTCATCAGCATCATGAACGTCATGATCATGGCCGTTTATGAACGGGTCAGGGAGATCGGGACCATCGCCGCCATCGGCACCCCGCCCGGAAAGATCCTCTCCATGTTCCTGTTCGAGGGGTTGTTCATGGGGGCCATCGGCGCGGTCATCGGAAGCCTCCTCAG
Source organism: Deltaproteobacteria bacterium (assembly GCA_021159525.1). Classification (GTDB taxonomy): domain Bacteria; phylum Desulfobacterota; class DSM-4660; order Desulfatiglandales; family Desulfatiglandaceae; genus AUK324. Next base: position 1,777 of record JAGHEC010000178.1, read on the forward strand.
CGTTGCGGCCATCACCGGCCTGAATGCGGCGCAAATAACCTTTGACTTCGGCAGGCAGACCGGCCTCATCCTCGCCCCTACCATCGACCCGGCATCGCTCCTCACCATATCCGGGATCGTCATCGGGGTTTCCATTCTGGCCAGCCTTCAACCGGCCCTTAAGGCCGCGCGAATGGATCCCATCGAGGCCCTGGGACACGTGTAGGATTGATGATTGTTGATTGGCGATTGATGATTGAAGAAGGGCTGAGCACCGAGAGAATACCTTGGGGAAAGCCTGCCGGCCCATAAGCCAACATTAAGGAGAGATATCATGGTCAACGTCATAACGCTTTTGATAGTATTGGTGCTTGGGGCTGTTCCTGCGTATGCCGTGGATGGAAACGCCATTCTGGCCCGGGTGGACAAGAACCTCACGCCCGATTCCTACGAGATGTACCGCAAGCTCGTCAATGTGGAGCCGGACGGCCGGAAAAAGGAGTTCATCCTCTTCACCGTGAAAAAAGGATCCGACAAGATCGCGGGGCTGTTTATCTCCCCGGCCAGCGACAAGGGCAGGACCACACTGAGACTGGGTGAGAACATGTGGCTGTATATCCCCAACGTGGGCAAGCCGGTTCGCATTACGAGTCTGCAGTCGGTGGTGGGAGGCGTTTTCAATAATGCGGACATCATGCGGCTGGATTATGCCGAAGAGTACGACGCGGTGAAGCTGGAAGACCTGGGAGAGGAATATCTGCTTCACCTCAAGGCAAAAACCCGGACCGTGGCCTATGACCGGCTCCGCATGTGGGTGGACAAGGAGAGGACGCTGCCCACAAAGATCGAATGCCGCACCGAGGCCGACATGCTCATCAAGACCCTCTATTTCAAACAGATAAAGGACTTTGGGGGAGGAATCGTGAGGCCGGCCGTCATTGAAACGGACAGCCCCCTTTATAGGGGATACCGGTCCTACATGATCTTTGCCGGGGTCAAGGCCCGGGAGGTCCCGGATGAGGCCTTCACCCTCAATTTCATGCCAAGGCTCGAGAGCCTTCGATGAGGATTGGGGTTTTCCTCCTGTGTATCCTGGCCCTGGTCGGCCTTTTGTACCGAGGGTCCATGGCTGAGGAAACCCCTATCTTTGACCTGTCCGAAATCGAAAAGGAGATCGAAAAAAAGACCTATACGCTGGGCGGGTTTCTCCAGGTCCAGCCCACCCTCTCGGGCCTTGACCGGGATTCGGCGCTTTATAAGCTCAAGTTCTACCCAGATGAACCGGGAGCCGCTCTGGAGGAATCGGATCTGGGGGCCCGCCTGGAGGGGGCCATCCATTATGGCATCCTGGGGGCCTTCGCCCGTCTGGACAGCTTTTTCATCCACGATCAGGACGGTTGGCACGGCGAGATGACCCTTATGGAAGGCTATCTCTCTCTCAAACCCGGGCCCAGCATGGCCATCGAAGCAGGCAAGCGGGTGACCAAATGGGGAAAGGGATACGCCTGGAACCCGGTTTCTTTTGTGGACCGACCCAAAAACCCGCAAGACCCCGAAGAGGCCCTCGAGGGCTACTATATTTTCGGGGGAGACTTCATTCGAAGTTTTGACGGACCGCTTCAGACGCTCGCCTTCACCCCCGTTATCCTCCCCGTTTATGAGGACATCAACGATGAATTCGGCCGGACCGGCCATGTGAATGTGGCGGCCAAGCTCTATGCCCTGCTCTATGACACGGACCTGGATCTCCTCTTCTTTACGGGAGAGAGCCGCACCACCCGCTGGGGCGTTGACTTTTCCAAGAATCTCCTCACCAACCTGGAAGTTCACGGGGAGCTTGCCTGGATCAAGGATTTTCAGGAGATGACTTTCCTCGAGAACGGCCAGGTCCTGACCAATGAATCCGATGTGTGGAGCTATCTTCTGGGAATGCGGTATTTGACGGAAACGGATCTGACCGCCATCTTCGAATATTATCACAACGGCGGGGGGGTAAACCCTGGCGATCTCAAAAACCTGTATGTCTATATTGATCAGGCCTACGATACCTTCAAGCAGACCGGCGACCGATCCCTTTTCAGCCCTATCAACCGGCTTACCAAGGAGGGCTTTTCATGGCGAAATCCCCTGAAAGACTACCTCTATCTAAGACTCATCCAGAAAGAACCCTTTGACATCCTCTATTTCACACCGGCCTTCACCACCATTGTTTGTCTCAATGATGGAAGCTTTAACCTGATTCCCGAACTCAACTACAGCCCCATCACCAACCTGGATCTGCGGCTTCGGGGGGTCATTCCGGTAGGCGGGGACCAGACCGAGTACGGCGAAAAACAGAACGACTGGCGCGTGGAGTTCCGGCTTCGGTATTATTTCTGATAAGGAACTTATGTTTTTATTCTCGCTGTCCCCGGTTCAATGGTCTGGCGAATTGAACTGGGCAAGGGGGCCGAAAAACAAAAAGCGCATCCCTTCGGAAAAAACGGCTCACTCTGCGTACTTTGCGTCTCAGCTCGCCACCTGCTCCAACAATTCGTCTTCTTCCACCACGTGATCACGGATTAATGCGTAGCTCAGCAGCCAGGTGACGAGAAGGGCCAGACCGTACACCAGATACAGCCTTTCCAGACTATATGAGCCAATAATCTTCCCGCCGATGGGGCCGTACCCAGACCGCCCTCACCCATGAAGCGGAAGGCCGCCAAGGACATGGCGGCGCTGCGGGGAGGTTCATTCGTAACAGCTCAATAAATGGGGACAGAAGGGTTTTTC
>JAGHEC010000320.1 GCA_021159525.1 Deltaproteobacteria bacterium
GAGCTATCGACCATGAGGTTAAAATCGCCCTCCAGGATAGAATGCCCATCCTTATCGGCGGGCCGTTCCTTCAACCGCTTCCAGAATATCTTCAGGACGCTGCCGGGCCTTGCCTCCCTCCTGCATATGGGCACTGCCTCTACCGGCCTCTCATCGATGGGCACCCAGAGCATGTCATTTGTGCAATCCCGGCCCACGGGAAAGTAGCAACTGAGAAGCCCCCTTTTCGTCACCGGGTGCCGAAGTAAAACGCCTATGCTTTCCACATAATAGGCCCCGCTCGAGATATCCTGGAGGAGCTTCTCACACTTCAGTTCATGGCCGTAGGCGTTGCTGAAGGTCCGGAGATTGTTCGTTGCAACCTCGGTATTAATTTTCATTTATTCCTCCTTTCGCAGGTGAGACATCAATTGCGTGATATTTCTTGACAGGATCGTCCAGAAAAGCAATTTCGTAAGACACAATCATTCCTATCCGCGGCGTAAACGGAATCGCCAGGTTCCGGAAACTGAAGAAGATGTTCTCTTTTTCGCCCTTGATGAAGCCGTAGCGGCCTTTTGAGACGATGTTGACAATTTGGCCGGTATTGAAGACCCTGACAGCAGAACATACTGCGCAGATATATTCCTGCCCGAGTGAGTTTCTATGAAACGGGATCATCACCGGCATCCTGTCTTTGTGTTGTTTGCAATAGACTCTTGCCATGCCTCTCCTCCTTCGGTTGTTTGTGCAATCGCTCCAATGAATCTTTACCGCAACTCCAGTTCCGTTTTTTCAAATCAACCCGGATCGGCCATGAGCCCATCCAGGTTCTCCTTGTGCCTTCCAATCCACTCATTCACGGCATGCACAAGGAGCCCTGAAAGCATGTCCCTGGCCCTGCATGCCTTTTCAACGGCTGACACCGGTCTGTCTTCCTTGAGCCGCATGGCCTCCGAAAGCAGGGTTTGAGCCAGTTGTATTTCCTCCTCACTATGCAAATCTCTCGAATGGTATGCCAGATCCACCTCCAGGCCTTTGGACTCCACGACAAGTTCGTCAGTCTTTTGGGACAGGGCAGCCCTCATGCGGCCGCGTTCCTGCTGGAGGTCCTTTAGCTCCTCATACAGATTGTCTCCCTTTTCCTTTTGTTGTCTGGTAACTGCGGTACAGCCTTTTGCACTCAGGTTCTCCACAAGAGCCCTGTAGTCGGCCAGCTTTTCCCTCAGCCTTTCCGCAGTCCGATGGTAGTTCTCATACGCATCCTGTGCCTCGCCAAGGTCCATATCTTCTTCGACGATAAAGGTATCGAGCTCCATTTTTCCGCCTCCCCGGGAAATGGGCCGCACAAGAGGGACGACACCTTGGCAGCCCGGGTTAATAAAAAGTCAGGCTTTATAAGTCTGCCGCCTCAGCTTCTTGCTTTGAATCATCTAAGCAACCCAATTTTCGTTTTGCTCCCCGCTCAAACGTCCATGGATTCAAGTGTATTCAACCTCTCTCTTTGTTGTTCAAGCCAGATCTTTGCGCTGGAGATCATCTCCCTTTTTTTCCTTTGTCTGATTACCCATAGAAGACTCAAGAGCAGAACAACCATGAGACCCAAAAAGGCGGCGCGCTGCCGGGGAAACTCTCCCAACCGCTTATTTCTCAGGGACCTTTCTCTGTTGATCCGCTCTCTTAATTGAAGCGTGTCGCGTTTGCTCCTCTGGAGATCTCCTGCGATCTCAAACCGCTCTATGGCCTCTTGCGCGAGTTTCGTGGCTTCAAGATAGTTCTCGAAACCGAAAGTTACGCCCTTGATAGCATCTCTTGCCTTGGCAAGGAGCGCAAGTGCCTGCTTGTAAGGCTCCGATTCCTCCAACAAGGCGCTTCCCACAAAGCTCTCTGCCTTGCGGACGGCAGACAGCGCCGCCTTCTTGTTATCCCGATAACGACTAAGCCTTTCTGTTGCCCTGTCGGTCAGGTATGTTCCCTTTGGTACAACCAGCCTTGTTCCTACGACCAGTTTGTCAGGATTCCGGTTTGATGTGCCGTTTCCGCTCTCGAAGTCAGGCCCGGTGGTGTTGGTCTCAAAGACCCGCAGCCAGTCAGCGCCGAAGAGGCCTATATAGGAATCCCCGGGCTGTACAAAGAGGATGCATTGGTGATCAAGGCGATGGCCGCCTGTCCCATAGCAAGGAACCGAGAAGAGCAAGGTAAAAAAGACTAAACAACATATTTTTGATCTCATAATGACCCCTTTCCTCAAAACCCTTTTGGCGTATAAGAGTCGGGCACATAAGTGGACCTATTGAAACCCTTGTGATTCCGTTTCTCATTCCCTGCGGGCCTGTTGAATGAGCGTTTGTCATTGAAGGTGCGTTTTCCGTTCATCCGTTTTTTGATCATATCAACGGATACCGAAGCCGCCGACCTGACAGCTATGGGTTCGAATGGATCCAGCAGCCTTCTGAGAGAGTTGATTGCTCGGTGATCGCTGCCCAGTCTGCCGGCGGAAACGGCCGCGGCCCTCCTCACCTTTTCATCAGGGTCATTAAGGCCCCTTAAGACAACATCGATGGCCCCGGGATTCCCCAGGGTGCCGAGGTGGTAGTAGGCACGCATCCGCTTTTCAGCGACATGATTCTCCGTCGACTTGATAAATGCATTGATGGCCCTTTCCGGGCACAACACCCCCAGGGACCTTACCGATTCCTGCTGAAGATCGGCCCGGTTTGCCTCATAGCAGGCCCGGAACAGGATATGGACTATCTCGGGATCATTCCTGGCATAGCGCATCTGGTAAGCGGCCTTGAGCTGCCTTTCCGGGTGGTTTGCGTCAAATATGTCGTTTTTCAGTTGCCCTGTATCCATAATAATCCTCCTTTCTTAATGTTTGACAAAATGACCGAATACTATCGAGACGGACTCATATAGGCTTACTGCAACCACAGTTCCAAAAATTCCTTGATGGCGATGACGTGTTAATACTCGTTCAGGAATCGGTCTACCCGCATTTCCCTGTTCCTGTCATATGCCTTCCTGCTATTCATGATTTTGTGGGGAGGAATAAGCACCCTGCCCCTTGGAAACCATGGTTTTTCCCTTCGCTTTTTTCGGCTCGGCCTGCTGCATTTCATATGTCCGCCTCCAGCTGCTCTCATTTCTTACAGGCCTTACAGGGCATGCA
>JAGHEC010000311.1 GCA_021159525.1 Deltaproteobacteria bacterium
CCCAGTGAGTTGTCAAGTAGGAACCTAACCATGTAAGGTTCGGTAAAGAGCTGAGTCACCGCCGGTAGTTCATCAGCCCCAATTTTATTACCTGATTCGTTTACCTCTTTTTTCCGTTTGCTCTGCCAGAACTGATACACCCATCCGAGTGAGTCGCTTGCAGTAAAAATACCTGGTTCCAAGTCGTCTAATAATTTCTCCAGCTTGATTCGGTGTTCACGAGCAAACGTGACCTTAAGAATCGGGTCATCCGTTCGGAAAATTTGAGGCAGCATACGTTGAGCAAATTCACTGGCCAGAGTCCAGAGGTCCTTTCCCTCATCCTTGGCCAATTCCTCACATTCCCCAAGGCTGATGGCGACCCCCATTTCCGGTTCAATAAGAAGATCATTTTCGGCCAGAAACCGCGCAAAAAGCATCCGGTGCCAGTGCTCGTAGGCGCATTCCCAAACAAGATGGGTTATTTCCAGTTCACCTTTACGGTTCTGTTTGTCCCCCAACAGTCGCGCCCTGGCACGCAGATGGTTCCGAAGCTTCCGCTCCTTGGGAGACATGTGTCCATAAGGCTCATGATGGTGCACAGCGAGGGCCTCTAACGCTGTTTTTGCTCCTGCTTCGGCTACCTCCCGCGCCTGAACGATGGTACGCTCCAGTTTATTTCTTAATTCGGTCGAAAGCGTCGACATTTCCGGTTTCCCTTAATTTAGTATAGGCTGCCATAATTCTTGACAATTTATATTTTAGTCATTATGATCATACTGACCATATTCGGAGGCCTAAAATGAATAAAAGTGTATCAATCGCAAAAGCAAAAGCAACCCTGTCAGATTGCATTCGTGAAGTTGAAGCAGGTTCATCCGTGCTGATTACCCGACACGGTAAACCAGTGGCCGCACTCGTTCGCGCCAGCGACTTCCACCGCCTTGACCGGCTGCGAAAAGCCGGCCCGGAAGGCGGCCTTGCAAGTCTCGCCGGCGGATGGGAAGGCTCCGATGAACTGGTGCGAATTCTGAATGAATCTCCCAGGTTTGGACAACGCGAAACTTCTCCGCTTGATCAGTAGCCATGGCCTTTCTTTTTGATACCGATGCAATTTCCGAATTATTGCGGCCCCATCCCGCGGTTAAATATATCCAATGGCTCTTGAGTGTACCACGGGAAGATCAATTTACCAGTGCGGTTGTGATTGGCGAATTATACAAAGGCGCCTACCGCTCCAGAGCACGGGAACACCATCTTAAAAATATAGAACAGCGAGTTCTTCCCGCAGTGATTGTCTTGCCCTATGATGTTGCAACAGCAAAAGTTTTTGGGCAAATTCGGGCTCGCCTTGAAGAATCCGGAAACATCCTCCCGGATGCGGATATTCAAATTGCCGCCACCGCGGTTTACCATGACATAGAACTTGTCACAGGTAATCTGCACCATTTTTCCAGAATTGACGGCCTTAAGGTCAACACTATACTCTCAGACTCACGGTTTGCCGGCTGAATCAGTCCGTCCCACTTCATCCTTACGAAATTACAATGGGTCCATCTTCCAGCCTTTCCAACAATTCGTGCTCGGTCCTCTCGATCCAGTTTTTGACGTCTGTCTCTGTCCTCAAGGTGCCGCTGGTTAGTTTGATATTCTGTGTTTTGGGTTCTAACAGCTTTGCGGCTGCCAATGCAGCGTTACGAAATTGCTGAGGTAGCGCGTCGACTTTTGTCTTCCAACTTGGCAGCGGGGTTTCTTCCAGAGTGCGAAGAAGGTTTGAGTCATCACCTATTGAAAGTGGCGATATGCCGGCAATTCCTTCGGTATCGAGAATCTCTTGCTGCTGATCGGAAGTGATTTTTTCCCAGTTATCGTTTTCTGTGAGTGCGGCCATTTCACGATCATAAACGGCCTTGAAATCATCATGGGCTTTCTTTACAGCGGTACGCAATGGTGTTACAGCTTCTTTGTGGATTGCCGGAATGGGATCAGTGTCGTCGAGAAGCCGTCGCTCATCGTAGACGGCGTTTGCCTGTTTATTAAGATCTTCTGCTTCAGGTAAGGTTTTGCTGTGTTTCAGCAAGAGCTGGACCATTTCCCATGCGGGTTTTCGTTTAGCGGCTAAATCCGCCATAGCAGACCATTCCTTAACCTGTTTTGAAAGCGAATCATATTGGTTCAGAATCTCGGCAAGCTGTTCGTTTCCGGCCAAAGCTCTCAAATTATCAAGATGATCCGTTGAAGGACGTTCCGGCATTGGGGGTTCACCGCCTGAGCGATCTGCCAGATCCGATAGTTGAGCAAGAAACTGACCCGCAGCAACAGACTCCTCATTGGGTTTGCAAGGGATTCCAGCGCTTTGGAACAGTTTGCGCAGTTTGATACGAGCCCTTGCATCTATGGTTACCGTTTCCACACGGAAATCAGTAACCGAAATCTTTGCCTGATCAAGTTGTCCAGGTTTGAGCTGAATGCCTTTGTGTGTGGCCCGAATGTGACCTGTTGTGAACAGTGTAATCAAGGCTGCATCGATTGCATCGCGAGGCCAACCATAAGGTGTGCTTTCAAAGGTATCTCGAACGTCTTTGCCCTTCTTTCCAGATCCGATCTCTGAAAGCACTGCAGAGCAAACCGGGTGTTTCTCGGGTGCATCGTTCCAGGCGACGGCCTGTAAGGCGGCTTCATCACCATTTTTGGCTCGATTGATAACACTGTGCCAGCGGTCGTCATCCGCATCTTGAAAATTTGGAAAAAGCCGATCTAACGAGATTTCAGCAGCCGAATTCACTTTGTCTTTCAAAGTCAAATCAAACCGCTCCTGGCCGCCGCCTTGAATGACTTTGGCTGCATTGATCACATCCTGGATAATGCTATTCCTTGTAACTTCGGCTGAACCCATTCGGGTTGCCATTGAATCACGAGCTTCCTGGCCCTCAGGTGTTGTGGGCGTGCCCTTAAATTCTATGGTTGCCTTTGCCGTCTCGTACTCTATTATCGCTTTTTTAAGGTCATCGGCACTGGCTTTAGGGATATACACATAGATAACTGGACTATCAGTTCCAGCGGCCCGAGCATCGGCAAGCACCGTGCTTTCATTTTCCCCCCAACCATCACGTATCCAGACTGGAATTTCATTGCCCTTAACTTCGGGGGGTTCTGTACCAAAATGAATAGATAGCTTACGAGCCGCCTTACATTTCCCTTGAAGTAGTTTAATGCCATGCAGGGCACTTGAACATGCCGCGTTCAATAGAGAAGAACGCTTACTGGATAGTGCGGTCAAGTCGTTATTCAACTTGGTCTGTCGGTTACGGAACTCACGCTCCCACTCACTGCTTTCCCGGGTCTGGAGGCTGTATTCCTCGTCAATCTTAATGAGCTTCCCCTCATCGACCAGTTTGTCGAGAATTTGAGGAATCTCTTTTCTTAAAGTTGTGCCATCGCTTGCAAGGTCGCTTACGAGAAGATCCGCAAGCGTTTTGGCTGTAGCCCGAACACCAATGTCAGCCACCTCTTCACGCGGCAATTTACGAATCAGGAAGACAAGGCCGCAAATGCGCTTGGCCAGTTTCCCTTTCTGGGTCCCGTCATCAAGGTTTCTGATCGTTTCATCTATTTCCCGCAACAGTACACCAGTACGGAGGAGGTCAGGCAAAAGTTGGTCGAAAATGAAGTCAGCCGGCATAACGGTGCCAAGGGTTTTTTCGGCCATTTCCTTTACCGCATCATAAACGATACGTAGCTGTGTCCGGACCTGGCTGGCGGTCCCAGGAATATCAACGGCGCGTAAAACATGTTCCCAGAAACGGCGACGGACGGGCAAAAGGGGATAGTCATCTACAATCACTGCACGGTCTTCACTCCGAGGAGCAATACGCGTGCCGGTAAGCTGCCGGTCAATCTCACCTGCATAAGCATTAAGCTTATTTTCAATGGCCTTACGCTTATCAGCCTTTTTGGCGAGCACGACACGACGTGTTACAGTTTCAACATCAGAATCGGAAAGCTCAACAGGTATCGTAAAACGGTCCCTAAGGCGCTGCAATAAAGGCACACTTCCGGCAAGAGCTGTTTGGCCAGCTCCAATGAGTAGAACCCTGCTGTCGAGCTGTTTAGAGATCGCCTCCGTTACTTCTTGAACATCAGAGGAACGTTTGGCGCTATCACCTATGAACAATTGAACTTCATCGAGGACAAGAACAGTACAAGGTACTTCGCCATTTATGGAAATGACTTGGCGGATAATCCGGATGAAGTCCTCGGTTGATACATCCTCCACAACAGGGAACTGAGCACGAAGCGCAGCGCGGGCCTGTTTAAGATCCGGGGCAAAGGCGGGATCAGCATCCAATAACGCTTGCGCCAAAATGGGGCTGACATAGAGGTCATGCAGTTCACTCTGAAAATCTTTCCCGGCAGATTCAATGGAAGCCCTGACCTTTTCATATATATTGTTTTTCTGAAGCCAGAGGCAGAATTGTGCCTGGGGAAGAGAGCTCGGAAGACCTTTGGAACGTAAAATGATACTTAAAACAGCAAGACGAACACTTTCACCGCCGCCGGAAGGTAGAGTGCCTGCTGCAGCATGTAGTCCGCCACATCGCTTCCCCAACGTATCCAGCTCCCTCAGTAAATCGCTCACCTCATCAGGCAACTGGGTCAATCCACGGGCGGTGGCTCCATCAGACTCAAACTCGGTATCAACCCACAAATGCTGGAACATTTTAAGAAGGTGAGACTTCCCGCTTCCGAAAAAACCGCTTACCCATGCAGCAGGTTGAACTGTAGAATCCGCATTCCCTAAATATGATTCAAGAATTCTAATAAGACCTGCCTTATATTGGCCTTCACAAACAAAGTGCTCCAATTCATAGCGAAGCGTCTCAATTTCTTTGGCGGTTTCGCTACCAGTAACTCGAGCCTGGCCATCGTTCAGTAGTTTTGCGATCGTTGGATCCCGTTGAAAGATTTCGCGATTTTTCATAAGTCGTTCACCCCGTTATGTAGTGTTATAGGAACTGCCAAGTAATTCCATCCGTCCCGGGCATCAAGGAGTCTATAATTGTTATTGTCAAACTCCCCCGGGAAAAAGAGTAAAAGACGACCTCGAATATCATGTACGATTTCCTTCAAAACCATTGATACTTTAATGAATCCGTATAAACTCGCCACTCCATGTACTCCCACCACAGTATCGCTATCCACATCAGGGGCTACCAGTACCTTGAGGAGTTCCTGGGCAGCAAACTTTAAAAAATCACTTCTAAGTTTCATCGTCAGATCTTCCGGTGATTCGAAATATAGCTCCCTGTATTCTGTCCTGGCCATCCAATCAGCGAATGTTCTGGTGAAATCAAAAGACTTCCATTTATGTCCGGCGTCGATAGTTGCTATCTCGAAAAGTTCAAGCCTTGCACGGAGCTTGCGCTCGTCCTCTTTAGGATAGACCACGAAAATGGCCTTTTGATCTCCAGCCAGGTTCTGTTGCCATGGTGCAGAAATGTGATTACGATAGCGATTTGCAAGTTCCTCAATCCGTCCCATGAATCAACTGCCTTTCATCTTCCGTTAAAATGCGGGTGAATGAAACCTCTACTACGCCACCTGCTTGGCTCAAGTCCAAAAAGCCTAAACGTTTTGCGTCGGTAGCCAAAGAGACCAGCTCTTCAGCGGGTGTATCGAGTACTCTTGCCCAAAGGGTATTAAATAAACCACCCCCGCGAGCGCCAAGAATGTAACCCATTAGAAGGGCATAAGCCGTAACAATAGGCGTAGGGTTTACCTTCTGACGATATTTCCGCCCACGACCTGTTAGGTGCCCGGACTGGGTCCATGAAGAGGAGGTATTACGTACAACTTTGTCGAGTGTGTTTTCATTGAATCGATTTTCAACGCTTTTACTCAAGGCCTCTGTCATTTTTTGGCGCACGAGCTCTTCGCCAGGGCGCATCTGAAGAATCGGGATTGACGTAACCCTTAAAAGGGGGTCCCGCGCTAAAGCGGTCAAAAAAGCAAGGAGAGAGCGACCGTTTTCATCAATCTGCCAAAGAGAGCGCAATACACGAAAGAGAAGGATAGAAGGGTCTAAACCATAGAGCTCACTGAGTCTTTGGCAGGTAAGCTTGCGTGTGGAAACAGTTCGCTTGCCAAGGCAATTATGTTCAACGATTGCCGAGACATAGTCCTCACGAGAGGCATTTGGATCCTGGTCTTCAAACAATAACAAGAGTTCTTTCAACATAATGGTTCTGCTGGTGTGTGTGCCTATATCCCCAAAGCGAAAACCGGCCTTAAACCAGGGCTGAGAATCTATTGACTCTAGTAAATGAGCATTTCCTTTGAATATCGGATCATCTTTCATGTCAACTTTCCTTTTTTGCCGGCCAGTTTGCCGGCCAAAATAATCTTTAATTTGACATTAAAAGTCAAGAAAAAATAAAATATTTTTGCATCTATTCCTCAGGATGGTTTTTCAAGCATCTTACATGGGGAAGTGGTGGGAGTGGATCTACCTGTGCCGGGGCACGGCAGACACGGGAGGTCAAGTTTTGGATCATGAGCTGGGGCTCCCATGCCATGGTCCTTGATCCAGAATCCCTCAGGGATGAGATCAGGGCGGAGGCGGAGACGATGCTGCATAGATACGGGAGGAAGGCGGAAAAGAAGGAGAGACCGATGGAGGCCTAATCGCACCAAATACACCGCATAAAGGACATTAAAAAATTTTTGCTTTAAAAAATCGATTCTGTTAAATTTAATACTTGATTTTTACAAAAAAATGACGATATTATTTTCGCATAAAAAAGCTTTTAAGTTAAAAAGTGCCCCTTGTGACGTTTCGGATATTCATAAAATAGCCCGAAGCCGACCAAGGGGCTTTGCTTTTTAGGGGAGGAAC
>JAGHEC010000192.1 GCA_021159525.1 Deltaproteobacteria bacterium
AGGCGGGTGTCCCCCGCAGATAAGTCACCCAAGAGACCAGCCCGGAGGCCCGGAGCGGAAGAAAAATTCTTCTGCCCCGGCACTAGGTTCGCAGTTATCCCCCTAATTATTGAGGTGGTACGGTTTTTGTTAATTATTCCAAGCCGTATGGCTTTTCAGCATTTGATCCCGGAGTCTCTTGAGACGTTGAGAAAACCGGTTTCTGTGTTCCAGAATATACCCTGGTTTCCCTTGGATTGCAATCGCGTCGTGCGGACAGATCCACCAGCAGGACAGACATCTGAGGCAGGCAGAGGGATCATGGGAGGGGCTGCATGGGGGAGACCCAAGGGGGCAGACGGCCTCACACAACTGGCATGCATCACATCGATGCTGATAAAAAACGAGGCGGTCGATCCGGGAGTTGTCCTGTGAGTAGACGTCTTGGAGCAATCCCAGACGATATAGAAAGGTTCGCGCCCTGTGCTGCGAATGGAGAAAGCGGGTTTTATCCCTGATCGCTGCAAGCCCGGGGTGATCCAAGAATCTGACCCAGAACCCGCGGGCAGGGGCCGGAACCAACTGAAAGGCCGGCTGGATCGCCATCAATGAAGCCAATTGCTTTTCTGACGCCCTCTGCATGGTTGAGGCATTTTGCCAGGCGGGAATCCGATGCGGATCAAAGCCCGTCAGACGGGCGGCAACGCCGTCCAACCAAAAGGAATCGGTTCCTGCAAGCAACATCCCGGCAAAAAAGGGCTGGCCGTCACCCGGGCCGTTTCCCTCCATAACGATCAGGCCGTCCCCAATGATCAGGTGGACCGGTATCTCTTTGTTCAGGGCCGCAATATTCGCTGGAAGGTCGTTATGAACCTTCCGCTTGTCCACGCCGCAAACACAGCCGATGAGGTTCTTCATGGCAAAGCTGACAACGGCCTCCGCATGGGTCTTGAATTTGGGAAGGCTGATCACGAAATCCGACTCGAACAAGATCTCAGGGATGGCCACCGTATCTGTGAACAGATCCACCCTGACAGAGGGGGCCTGATTAAGATCCACCAATCTGACGCCCGTATGGCGACAGAGCGAGCGTATCCCCAGTCTCGAGAACACATTGATCTGTTTTCTATAAGTCCCGATGTTGGGACCGTCAGCAATAACAATATGTTGATATCCGCGCTCTTTGAGGCCATTCACAACACTCTTCAGAATCCGCAAATCGGTTGCGTTTCCCAACAGCGGATGAAGATCGTTGTTGCAGTTTGGTTTCAACAGGATATGTGCATCACGATTTTGAGGCAACAGGTGCTTGAATTTATGGAAGATAATTTCCACGAGATGCGCCACCGGCTCCCTGAAATCCACAGGGCCGGCCTGGAACGCCTCCTCATTCTCTGAAAAAAAATAGGTCTTTTGGGGAATGGAATTCATTCTCATCCTGAGGCGCGGGTCCGGACCCCGAACCAAACAGGTTTCACCCGGACAGCTCAATGAACAGGGGCACGAGGGTTTTTCTGACGCGACCGCCGGCAGGGCGCAAGAAAAACACTCATGATCCGGCGCTACGTTCGGTGTTATCCCCGGAATTATTGATCTGATACGATTTTCTCATATTAATGTATCAGGGAGATCTCAAGCCCCCGTGAACGGTTATTCGGATTCTATCATGGGCGGCCGGGCGAACACAAGCCTGTTGCCGCAACCGAGGCCCAAACGCACCCTGCTGCTCTGCTGACACACGCTCTCGCTTGTTGACACGCAACCGAGAGTCCAGTATATCTCGCATGAATAACCAATTACGGGGGAAAGGCAGCCATGCTTTCCGAGGTTCCTGTTGTAGACATCCTTGGCATTCCTGTCGCGGCCTGGCGGCTGGAAGATCTGTTGAAATGGGTGGACGATCAGATCAAAAATGCCCATGGCGCCGCGAACACGGTCATGTACGCAAATGTGCATACGCTGAACCTGGCCTGTGAGGATCCCGACTTTCACCGTATCCTGCGGGCTGCGGATGTGGTTTATTGCGACGGCGCCGGGGTCCGCCTGGGGGCCCGATTGCTCAATCAGGATATCCCGGAACGAATGACAGGGGCCGATTGGATTAACGACCTGTGCAGGCTTGCGGAAAAGGAGAAACACCGTCTCTTTTTCCTTGGAGGAAGAGAAGGAATTGCCGAACGGGCGGTCGCCAGATTAAAGGCCAGATTCCCCCGACTCCTCGTTGCCGGCGTCCACCACGGCTATTTCCATCATCATGCAAGGCAACAGGAAGCCCTCTTTTCGAACCTAAAAGCAGCCGACATCGATATTCTGTTGGTTGGAATGGGATCTCCCATGCAGGAATTCTGGATCAACTCCCACATATCCCGGTTCTCCATGCCCGTTGTCTGGGCAATGGGCGCTGCGATGGACTTCGTGGCCGAGGCAGTCCCGAGGGCCCCTGCCTGGATGCGCAGGCATCATCTTGAATGGCTGTTTCGATTTAAGACGGAACCCCGGCGGTTATGGCGAAGATACACTGTCGGGAATGCCATGTTCATTCTAAGGGTTCTTCGCAACAGACAGACGCATTCCGGGAAAATCCGGAGACAAACCATATGAAGATAATGATAGCCTACCCGGCCCTTGAGGGAAAAGGGAGTCCCATGCTGACCCAGAATCGGCAGTTTCAGTGGTACCATGTGGGCTCTTACATCTATCCGGTCGTATCTGCCACTGCAGCCACCCTTTTGAAAGAGGACGGGTTCGAGCCCGTATGGTATGACGGCATTGCCCGGCGTCACACGCCTGAGCAGTTTTGGAGAATGCTAACCGCAGAAAGACCCCATCTGATTGTCATGGAAAGCAAAACGCCGGTGATTCGACAGCACTGGAAAATGATACGTAAGATCAAAAGCCAATATCCCGAAATCATAACCGTGCTGACAGGCGATCATGTGACGGCCCTGCCCGTGGAGACCATGGAACATTGCCCGGTTGACATCATCTTGACAGGCGGGGATTATGATCTTCTTTTGCTGGAGGTCTGCCGGGCCTATTCCGATAATCGGTCGCCGTCGAAACTGCCTCCGGGCGTCTGGTACCGCGAAGGAGCTTCCGTCAGGACCACAGGGCCGTTTCAACTCAATCATGATCTGAATGCTCTGCCATTTATTGACCGCACCCTGACCCAGGCCTATCGCTACGGCGAGAAATGGAAAAGAAAGACCCCCTTTTATTACACCATGGCAGGACGCGACTGCTCCTGGGGGAAATGCACCTTTTGTGCGTGGACAACCCTTTATCCCACGTTCAGGGCTAAGACGGTCTCACGCTTTATGGAGGAAATAGGGCATCTCATCGAAGCAGACAAGGCCCGGGAGATATTTGACGATACGGGCACATTCCCGGGCGGCAACTGGCTCAGGCAATTTTGTGAAAACATGATAGACCGGGGATATAATCGCCGCGTCCTTTTCTCTTGCAATTTCCGTTTTGATCTCTTGAGAGACGAGGATGTACCCAGACTCATGAAAAAGGCGGGGTTTCGCAAGATCAAGGTGGGGTTGGAATCGGCCAATCAGGCCACCCTGGATCGACTCAAAAAAGGGATCCGGGTCTCTGACATCGTGAAGGGCTGCAAGAATGCGGCAAAGGCAGGACTTGATGTCCATCTCACCGTGATGGTGGGATTTCCGTGGGAAACCCGCAGGAACGCCGAAAATACGCTTAACCTGGCGAGATATCTGATGGACCGGGGTTATGCGGAAATGCTGCAGGCAACCGTCACGGTCCCTTACCCGGGCACCCCCCTCTATCAGGAGGCAATGGATAAGGGGTGGTTTGCCTGTGACCCCCTTGATTATGACCGCTTTGACATGGACGAGGCCGTCCTGAAAATGCCGGACATGACCGGCCAGGAGGTATCGGATTACGCCCAAAAACTGTATCGGTCGTTTCTGTCGCCCCGATTTATCCTGATGCGTCTGCTCAAAACCAGAAACTTGGCCGACATGGATTATCTCATAAGGGGTGCGAGGGCCGTGATCGGGCACCTGCTGGATTTCGGCAGAAACAGATAGCAGGTTAAGACGGCAGGGCCTGAGGTCAAAAAGGTCTTTGAAAACCATCTGTTGACGATTTACTGCGCCGGCACAACAGCAGTACCTTATCGCTCAGCTTTCTGTTACAAAAGACAAGAAAATCTGTTTGTACCGCCGGTATGCCTTATTTTATAGACTCACACAGAGACACAAAGAACACAGAGAAAAGGTATCACCTCAATAATTAGGGGGATAGCTGCGAACCTAGTGCCGGGGCAGAAGAATTTTTCTTCCGCTCCGGGCCTCCGGGCTGGTCTCTTCAGAAAAACCCTCCTGGCCCTGTTCATCGAGCTGTTACAAAAATGCTTTGTGTGCTTTGTGTCTTTGTGTGAGATATTTTGGGTGCGGGTATCCGCGTTAGCTTACGTCCGAAAACAGGGGGAGCGGCATGGCAATCTTTTCCATTTGGTCGACCATGGCATCCCAACTGTGTCCCTTTGCCTTTGCGAGGCGTCTGTCTTGCTCCACCGGGTCAGGTTCGCGCGCCAGGATGCTTTCACATTTCCTTACCAGATCAGACCCACTTTGTGCCACCGCCACCATATCTGAATAAAAACGCTCGATTTCCGGTATTTTTGTAGAAACAACGGGCCTTCCGGCTGCCAGGTATTCCAGGGTTTTCGTGGGATTCAGGTACTTGCCTTCGTCTGTTGTCTTGAAAGGCAACATGCAGATATCAAAGGCCCGGGCATATCGGGGCAACTCCTGGTATGCCTTGGGACCCAGCCAATGGACATTGGGAAGCGCCAGAAAAGAGGAAATATCCCTCTCTGAGATGGTGACCATGGGGCCGATCAGCACAATGGACCAGTCGGGCCGTTGCCTCGCGCAACGGTCAAGAACCGCGTAGTCAATCCGCTGATCTACCGCCCCCCAGTACCCCAGCATCGGTTTTTGGAGTCCCTTGATATCCGCGGGCAGCGGGGCCTGACCTTCCATGCCCCGGGCAAAGTGCTCCGTATCGACACCTGTGGGGAAATGGCGGGATTTATGCCTGTGGCCTGAACGCTCGTCCATGAGCGTTTGGGAACCGTAAAAAATGATGTCTGCCCTTTGGAGGAGTCGCGCCTCTCTCTCTTTTACGCCTGCCACAATGGAACCCGGCGTGTTATGAGAAAGGGCCACATAGTTGTCCATGCATTCATAGACAACCCGATCAGGACCCAGAGACCGGATCAGTTCCAGAAACACGGGAAAATAGTACCATAAGATCAGAGGCCCCCCAAAGTCCTCTCCGATCAAGGACCGAATGCGCCGTAGCGCCAGCCAATGGCCAATATCTTCAAAGAGCTTCAAGTGATTTCTGAACCGGGGGAGGGGCATAGCGAAATCGCATATGGCCAGAGAGGAATTTACCTTGCGGCAAAGGCCGGCGATGCTTCCTGGTGCGGCCTTGCCGTGGATCCATTCTCTAAAGGCCCATTCCTTATAATAAATCACATGATGCCGTTTGGACAGACGGCTCATGACCTGTTGAGGTCTCTGGAAGAGCGTGTCGGTCCATTCCAGGTGGGAAATGCACACAATGGTCGCTTTGGGTTTTTTACTTGTCGCCATGCCGTGCTTGTATCGCAGAAGTGATAAGATCTTCCATCCTTTTGATGGCAGCGGCCCAGTCATTTTTTTCGGCCGTCCTCATTCGGGCCAGGCAAATCTCCGATTTTCCCGCACCGGCTTCCGCAACCGCTTTTTCAGTTAATCTGACGAACTGCTCTTTGTCTTCGGCTATATGGATCACATCGCCGTAGAATCGAATCATGTCCGGAATCGCAGTGGATATGACGGGCTTGCCCGCGGCCAGATATTCCAGCAGTTTGGTCGGATTGACCTTCAATGTCAGCTCGTTCAGCCTGAAGGGAATCATGCATGCATCAAAAGTCTGAAGATAACAAGGCAGATTTGCGTAGCTCTTTCTGCCCAGCAGATAGATGTTGGGCCTGTCTGATATGGAAAAATCCCTTTCGGCGATTTCTCCGATCAGGACGACGGACCACTCGGGATGGCGCGAGGCCATGTACTCGAGCAGCGCCGTGTCCATCCTTCCGCAGACCATTCCAAAATATCCGATGATGGGATGCGGCACATGCATGATGTCCCCGGGTATGGGCAGATCCCCCCTTGCAGCCCGCTGAAAATGCTCGATGTCCACCCCGCAGGGAATGAAGTGAATATTTGGATGGTGCGGTTTTCTCGCCTCATACAGCGCGTAGGTGCCCGTAAAAACAAGATCAGCCTTGCTCAAGAGCCTCTTTTCTTTTTCTTTGATCGTCTCCGGATTTCCCAAAAATTCCGAATATTCATCCTGTATGTCATAAACCGTCAACCTCTCATCGAAGGCCCCTGCCATATACTCATAAAGCGGTGAATAAAACCAGAGCACGATGTTTTTCAGGTTCAACGCTTCGATTTTTTCCCTGATGGCCGACCACAATATCAGCTTGTTGATTTTTTTTATAAACGGAAAAATCCTCTCCCCCCTGAGCACCACCGGCGTGATCACAGTCAGATTGCGGCTGTGCGCGCTCGGGTGGCAGGCCTCTTTCAAAGATGCCATTTGGCGGGCAACAGCCATGGAAACGGGGTGCGGGTTGCAGTAAATCACCCTGTGTCTCGAGGCCATTCGATTCATGGTGTGATGATTTCTCTGCCATGAATTGTTCCAGACAACATGCGAAATGCATACAATGTCATAAGCCTTAGCCATACAGACTCCCCCCCCATGCCTGCCTTTTTGTTTTTCCTTCAACAAAAGCAGGGGAAGCTTCAGAAGACACAGGATCAGGCTCACGGCAACCCCGATACCACTATTGGCCTTGTTCCACATGTCGCTCCTCATCAAGTACATGTAATAGCCCAATGAACAGGGGCAGCAGGATTTTTCTGAAGAGACCAACCCGCAGGCCCGGAGCAGAAGAAAAATCATTCTGCCCCGGCGGTACGTTCCCTGCTATTCCCTTAAGTATTGAGCGGATACAAGCAGATTCAAATACACTTGCTCCATCTTTTCCGTAATTGACGGCCATGAATACCTCGAAACAACCCGTTCTTTCCCCCACAGACCCATTTGTTCCCGAAGCCTGCGGTCATTGAGGAGGACAATAATCTTTTCCGCGATCCGAGCCGGTTCGAGATTGACCAGAAACCCGCCCTTTCCATCGCCCGTAAGCTCCCTGAGCGGCGGGGTATCGCCCGCAATAACCGGTTTTCTCAAGGTCCATGCCTCCAGAAAGACGCCTCCCAGGGCCTCGTTCATGGACGGCATGCAGAGGATATCGCATGCAGCAATGGCATCGGTTTTTTCCTGAAGACTCACCTGATCTATTTCGATAACCCTGTCTTCTTGATGTTCGGCGAAGATCTTTCTCGCATTGCCTTCTTTGGGGCCAACGAAAAAAAAGAGCGTGTCAGGCATGTGCGCCCACACCTTGGGTGCGGATTGGAGCACCTCCTCTATTCCCTTTAATTCGTGTTTACGCCCCAGAAACAGCACAATCGGTTCTGAACCGATTCCATGCCGTTTCCTGAATGCCTTTCCGTCAAAATGATCGGCGAGGATAGGCCCTACACCCACCGTATGAATTCTCTCCCGGGGAACCCCCCATTGAGCAAGAAGCCTTTTTTCCGTATCTGTCATGGCAATCAGGGCATCTGCCCGCAGACACGCATGAAGCCAAAAACGGTCATGATATGCCATTGGAGAAAGGAGGGCCCGGAGATTGCCTGCGGGCGGCGCAGTATGAACCCTGCCTTTTGACGCAGGCCTGTGCCGCTCGCTTTCTTTCAGGGCCTGATGGGTCTGCAGCAAGGGGGTCAGCACAAAAGGAATGTCATGTTTCCTGGCTGCCGCAAGGGCTGCATGGGCGTAGAAAGAGGCGCCGTTGTGGATGCAATGAATAATATCCGCTCCCTTCAGATGCCTCATGATCTTCCTTTGGAGGATCTGTCTGACCGCCTCCATGGAAACCGGCTCCATCCTGCGGAAACCGCGCACAAACGGGTACAACAGAACTCTCTCGGCGTTCAGCACGCGCAGCGGGATCACGTGGGCCTTGTTGTCTTGATAGGCCTCTCTGCAGGGCAACGGCTGGAGAAGCGTTCCGAACCAGAGGTTTCCGGGCTTATCCTCCTGCCGCGTAATCTGCGTAATGACCTTGATGCGGTGTCGCTCTGAGAGCCTCTTGACAAGCTCATGGGTATGCAGCTCACAGCCGCCGATGGCCGGCCAGTAGACCGGGAGCAGGTAAACAATATTCATGGGCCGACACTCCCATCCTGTCTCTTTAAGGCAGGCATACGGGTTCCGCTTTCACATCGGGTGAAATACAAGGGGAGGATACGGTTTTAAAGATAAGGAAGTTGGGTGTCCCAGGCCGTATGTTTCAGCCATTTCAATAGGCATTGTCATCAAAAAAGCCCTTGCAGATGGTCTTCCAGATAATGGAAAGGTCCCCCATCAGCGACCGGCTGTGGACATATGCCAGATCGTGAAGCGTTCGCTGATAAATCTTTTCATAATTGTCTGTTTCGCCGCGCCAGCCTTTTATCTGTGCCCATCCTGTGATCCCCGGCTTTACCAGGTGTCGCAGCATATACCCGGGAATTCGATCCATATACCGGTTGTTCATGGCAATGGGATGGGGTCGGGGGCCCACCACTGACATATCGCCCATGAGAACATTGAAAAACTGCGGCAGTTCATCCAGACTGAACCGTCTGAGCAGGGCCCCCAATCGCGTAATTCGGGGGTCATCTTTTGTCGCCTGATGGAACGTTTCGGTTCCGTCCTCGTTCACTGTCATGGTGCTGAATTTGTAAATCCTGAAAGGCCGGCCATTCAGGCCGTGACGCCACTGCCTGAAAAAGACAGGCCCCGAAGAAGTGAGCTTAATGCCCAGGATAATCAAGAAGAACAGCGGGCTGATCAGAAACCATACGGCGGAAGCCACCATGAGATCCTGGACGCGTTTGACACCCCCTTTGAGATTGTTCTCACGATGAGGGTAAAGGGCTTTGGGCAGGCCCCCTTTTCCCGGTCTGAAGAGGAAGTCTTCCGCCCCGGGCTTCCCGTCCTGCATGGCCACGGCTACTGCGGCGGTTGAATGCCCGGAAAGGCGATCCAGAGAGGAAAAAAGCTCCCGCCAGTGGTTTTCCGGAAAAACAAGCCACACCTGATCGACTGGATGTTGAGACAGATGCCGTCCGATATTCTCGACCGGCCCCAGCCAGGGATAGGGAAGCTGGTTCGAATTGGGACGCGAAGGAGCAAAAAGTCCTTTTATTTCCAGGAAATTATCTATATTTCGTGCAACCTCGACGCCCTCTTGCCATGGCCCGAGTACCACGCCGCTGGGACGATCCACGTTTCGGCCGCGAAAGCCTGATAGACGCGAGGTTACTTCTTTATACGACTCGGTTTTCCGAAGATGCACTTGTTGCATATGCATTCATTTCCGGCCAAGCCCTTGATCCGCCAAGACGAAAAGGGCGGGCCGGTCTAAATAGGGCAGTTATCGCTCTATTGTAACAGCTCAATAAATGGGGGCAGAAGGGTTTTTCTGACGCGACTGCCGGGAGGGCGCCGTCTCTTTGTGACTTATCAGTGGGGGAAGCCGCAGCTCGACGAAGTCGAGAAT
>JAGHEC010000342.1 GCA_021159525.1 Deltaproteobacteria bacterium
ACCGAAATCCCTCGATTTTTCCCCGTCGTTCATATGGTCAAGCCAACCCTGCAGGGCATTCCTCAGATCTTTTGAAACGCCGTTTTTCAGGGAATTGCGAACCAGGTCGGCTAGTTTTTCACGTCTCTGCTCCACCCCCAATTTCATACCGAACCCGTATTCCGCGTTATCCTCAAAAAGGGAATTGGCCCAGGCCGGGCCATGTCCATCCTGGTTTACGGTATAGGGACAAACCGGGGCGGACCCACCGTAAATGGAAGAGCATCCCGTGGCATTGGAAATGATCATGCGGTCGCCAAAGAGCTGGGTGATAAGTTTGATATAAGGAGTCTCACCGCAACCCGGACAGGCCCCGGAAAACTCAAATAAGGGTTGTCTGAACTGGCTTCCCTTAACGGATGAAACAGACATCAGACTGTCCAGACAAGGGAGTTCCGTGGAAAATATATGATTGGGGATCTGAATTTCGGTCTGTGTGGAAAGAGGCTTCATGACCAGCGCCTCTTTCTTGGACGGACACACATGAACGCAACTCCCGCAACCGGTGCAGTCAAGAGGACTTATCTGAATCCGGTAACGGAATCCCTTCAGCTCCTTGCCCTTGGCCTCCACCGTCACAAAGTCCTCCGGGGCGTCTTTCAAATCCTCTTCTTTGGCCAGAACAGGGCGAATAACCGCATGGGGACAAACAAAGGAACACTGGTTGCACTGGATGCAGTTTTCCGGCTGCCATTCAGGAACATTAATCGCGATCCCTCTTTTTTCGTACCGCGTGGTGGCAGTGGGAAAGATTCCATCAGGCGGCAGAGCACTCACCGGGAGTTTGTCTCCCTCCTGAGCCAGCATGGGCCTCATCACGTCCTTCACAAATTCAGGTTCATCCTTCTCCATGTACGCCTCCCGACCCGCCATGGCCCAGGATTTGGGGACCTTGATCTTATTTAACTCACCGATCGCTTTGTCCACCGCGTCAATATTCATCTGTACTACCTTGTCGCCCTTCTTACCGTAGGTCTTTTTGATGGCGCTCTTCATGTAACCAAATGCCTGCTCCGGGGGAATGATGTCCGCAATTTGAAAAAAGGCGGCTTGCATGATCATGTTGATGCGTCCGCCCAGACCCAAGCGCTCGGCAATTTTTACGGCGTCCATAGTGTAAAAATTCAGATTGGCCTCGGCAATTTTCCGCTTCATGGAATCCGGCAATTTGGATTCCATCTCCTTCAAATTCCAGGGGCAGTTCAGTAGAAAAGACCCTCCTTGCTTGATGCCCTCCAGAATATCATACTGATCCACGAATGCCGGGTTGTGACAGGCGATGAAATCAGATTTGGTGAGCAGATAAGGAGACTGTATCTTCTGGGGAGAAAATCGAAGATGGGACATGGTAATTCCTCCCGACTTCTTGGCGTCATAAGCAAAATAGGCCTGGACGAACATGTCCGTATTTTCGCCGATAATCTTGATGGCGTTCTTGATCGCCCCCACCGTCCCATCGGCGCCAAGACCCCAGAATTTGCATCTTACGGTTCCTTTCGGAGAGGGATCGATCTCTTTTCCCGGTTGTAGGGAAGTGTGGCTGACGTCATCCACAATGCCAACCGTGAAGTGGTTCTTGGGCGCCTTGGAGCGCAGATTGTCAAATACGGCCTTGGCCATGGTAGGGGTGAACTCTTTGCTCCCAAGACCGTAACGGCCCCCGACAATAACCGGAGCATCCCCTCTTTCCTGAAAAACCGTACATATATCCTGGTAAAGGGGTTCCCCCAATGATCCCGGGACCTTTATCCTGTCAAGCACTCCGATAGTCCGAATCGTGGCGGGCAGGGCCCTCAAAAAGTGTGCTCTGGAAAAGGGTTGATAGAGCCGAATCTTGACGAGGCCCACCCGTTCTCCCAATCCATTAAGATAGTTGACGGTCTCTTCGACCGTATCGCAACTGGAGGCCATTGTCACGACAACGCGATCCGCTTCAGGATCTCCGACATAATCAAAAAGGTTGTAGGATCGGCCAACCAAGTCTCCCACCTTTGCCATTTCTTCTTGAACAGTGTCAGCTATTCGGGCATAAAAAGGGTTGGAGCCCTCACGGTTCTGGAAAAAAATGTCGGGGTTTTGCGCTGTTCCCCTCAGCTGGGGATGCTCGGGATTCATGGCACGACTTCTGAATCGGGCAATAGCTTCCCAATCGACAAGGGCCGCCATGTCTTTGTAGTCAATCAACTCTATTTTTTGGATCTCCTGAGAGGTCCTGAATCCGTCAAAGAAGTGTACAAAGGGCAAACTGGTTCTGATACTTGCCAGATGAGCAACCAACGCCAAATCCATAACCTCCTGAACGGATGCGGATGCGAGCAGTGAAAAGCCCGTCTGGCGCACGGCATTGATATCTGAATGGTCTCCAAAAATAGACAGCGCATGGGAGGCGATGGCCCGTGCGGACACGTGAAAAACGGTCGGCATCAGCTCACCGGAAATTTTGTACATATTGGGGATCATCAGCAAAAGCCCTTGGGAAGCCGTGAAGGTGGTTGCCAGAGCCCCTGACGACAATACCCCATGAACCGCGCCGGCAGCGCCGGCCTCGGATTGCATTTCCACAACCTTCAAGACCTGTCCAAAAATATTTTTACGTCCGTGAACGGCCCATTCATCAGCATATTCGCCCATATTACTTGAAGGGGTAATCGGATATATAGCAGCCACATCACTCATGGCATAGGCCACATGGGCAGCAGCTTCGTTACCTTCAATGGTCATGGTTGTTGCACTCATTCTGTTTTTACTCCCTATCAATCCAATTTTAATTAGTGTCTGAACGAAAACTACGTTTTTTTGTCGCCGTTATTTTCCGTAATCATACCATCCGCCACCTGTTTTCCGGCCCAGTTTATTGGCACGAATCATGGTCTTGAGAAGGTTCGGTGAAACCCATTTCGATTCTTTGTTGAGTTCCTTGTAAAAATATTCGCTGACAAAGTAGCAGATATCAATGCCGGTCAGGTCCATCAGCTCGAACGGGCCCATTGGATAGTTGAGGCCGTTTTTGACCGCGATGTCCACGTCTTTGGGAGAAGCGATTCCTTCCTCAACAATCCGGATGGCCTCGATCATGTGGGGGATCATGATCCTGTTGACAATGAATCCGGGAGAGTCCTTTTTGACCTCCACCGTAATCTTTCCCATCTTCCGGGCCAGTTCGGTGGTGGCGGTCACGGTCTCGTCGCTGGTCAAAAACCCGCGAATGATCTCAACCAGCTTCATCAACGGAACCGGATTGAAAAAATGCATGCC